>DNXA01000231.1 GCA_003506065.1 Actinomycetota bacterium | reverse complement strand
GTGTCCGCCAACCATGGCCTCCCAGAGCCGCAGTCAGTGCTCATCGGAAAGCTGGGGCGCAAGATCTACGTGGAGGTGGATTTCCTGGTGGCGGCGGATCGATGGACCCTTGCCGACGGCGACCGCATCCGCAGGGAGCTCAATGAGGCACTGCACGCACCCGGCCTGAGCTTCTGGCTCAATGTCGAGCTGCACACTGACCCCGATTGGGATGCGCAGTAGTGCGCGGCGGGGTCAAGGTGCCCGAATTGGACCACGCCCCGCGGCAGCCGTAGACTGCCTGCCGCGGTTAAACCGTTGGCGGTAGCCTGCCCACAGGCATGCCAATGGGGAAACTTAGGGTCGTAGCTCAATTGGCAGAGCACCGGTCTCCAACACCGGGGGTTGGGGGTTCAACTCCCTCCGGCCCTGCGCACGACGCAGGATGCACGATTTCGACGAAGTGAAGGCAAGGGCATGACGGACACGGATGGCACTCTCGAGCGCAGCTCGGGCAGTCAAGCGCGCCCGAATAAGAAGAACATCTTCGCCCGCTTGGCATTGTTCATCCGCCAAGTGGTTGCCGAGCTGCGCAAGGTCATCTGGCCCACGCGCAAGGAGCTCATCGCCTACACGGCTGTCGTGCTCGTGTTCGTACTCATCATGGCGGGCTTCATCGCCGGCCTTGATTTCATCTTCACCAAGGGTGTGCTGTTCGTCTTCGGATGAGCACTCACCCAAAGCCCTTCCCCGACCAAGGAGATACCCCGCTGTGTCCGAGCAGGACCTGAACGAAGTTGTAGTCGAGTCAGCAACTGACGCCGACCTCGTCGCTGATGCGATCGAGGCCGAGTTCGACGCTGCTGATGCAGCAGTAGTCGAGGCGATCGCGGTGGCTGAGATCGAGTCAGAGATCGAGGCCGCAATTGAGGCTGAGGTCGAAGAGATCGAAGAAGAGGTCGATCCGATCGAGGAGTTCCGCGAGCAGATGCGTCGCGCCCCGGGCGATTGGTACGTCATTCACTCCTACGCCGGCTATGAGAACAAGGTCAAGCAGAACCTTGAGTCCCGGGTGAATTCCCTCAACATGGAGGACTACATCTTCCAGGTTGAGGTCCCGATGGAAGAGGTCACCGAGATCAAGAGCGGCGTGCGCAAGCAGGTCAAGCGCAACAAGTTCCCCGGCTACGTCCTGGTCCGCCTGGATCTCACCGACGAGTCATGGGGCGCCGTTCGTCACACCCCTGGCGTCACCGGCTTTGTCGGCCATGGGCATCAGCCCTCGCCACTGTCGGTCGACGAAGTCACCGCGATCCTTGCTCCCGTGCCTGAGAAGAAGGCCGGAGCCACAAGTGGTTCCGGTGGCGCTAGTCCGTCAACCCCACAGATCACCGAGATCGATTTCGCCGTTGGCGATTCGGTCACGGTCGTGGATGGACCGTTTGCGACCTTGCATGCGACCATCTCCGAAATCAACATCGAGGCACAGAAGGTCACCGGTCTGGTGGAGATCTTCGGCCGCGAGACTCCGGTTGAACTCGCATTCAGCCAGGTCGTGAAGAACTAGCGACCACCCAGATTCCCGGAAGCGCCGCTCCCGGGTCGTTTCACTACTAAGAACACGTCACACGTAAGGACCCGAAACTATGGCACCGAAGAAGAAGGTTGCCGGCCTGATCAAGCTTCAAATTCAGGCAGGTGCAGCGAACCCCGCGCCGCCAGTGGGCCCAGCCCTTGGCCAGCACGGAGTCAACATCATGGAGTTCTGCAAGGCGTACAACGCCGCGACAGAATCCCAAAAGGGCAATGTGATCCCAGTTGAGATCACGGTCTACGAAGATCGTTCATTCGACTTCGTCCTCAAGACCCCGCCCGCTTCCCGTTTGATTCTCAAGGCTGCTGGCCTGGAGAAGGGCTCGGGAACACCGAAGACATCAAAGGCTGGCTCGATCACTCAAGATCAGGTCCGTCAGATTGCCGAGACCAAGATGCCTGACCTCAATGCCAATGACATTGATGCAGCGATGAAGATCATCGAGGGCACCGCACGTCAAATGGGAATCACCGTTTCCGCGTAAATACGCACACCCACCTGTGGGAGAGCCCGCGCGGCTCGCCAACCACAACCTGCGAAGGAGCAGAAATGAAGCGCAGCAAGGTCTACCGCGAAGCGGCAGAGAAGATCGACGCAGATGAGCTCTACACACCACTGGCTGCAGTACGCCTGGTGAAGGAGACCACCAAGTCGAAGTTTGATCCCACTGTCGAGATCTCCATGCGCTTGGGTGTTGACCCGCGCAAGGCCGATCAGATGGTGCGTGGCACGGTGAATCTGCCTCATGGCACTGGCAAGACCGTTCGGGTCCTGGTGTTTGCCAACGCTGAAAAGGCAGAGGAAGCCCGCGCCGCTGGCGCCGACTTCGTCGGCTCCGATGACCTCATCGAGAAGGTGCGCGGGGGCTGGACCGATTTCGATGCGGCGGTCTGCACCCCTGACCTCATGGGCAAGGTCGGCACCCTGGGCAAGGTTCTGGGACCTCGTGGTCTCATGCCCAACCCCAAGACCGGCACTGTCACCATGGATGTCGCCAAGGCAGTCGATGACATCAAGGGCGGAAAGATCGAATTCCGCGTGGACAAGCACTCCAACCTGCAGTTCCCCATCGGCAAGGCTTCGTTCACCGAGGCCCAGCTGGTCGAGAACTACGCAGCAGCACTTGACGAGGTGCTTCGTTTGAAGCCTTCAGCTTCCAAGGGTCGCTATGTGAAGAAGGCAGTGCTGTCGTCCACGATGGGCCCTGGCATTCAGGTTGATCCCAACCGCGTCAAGAACCTGTTGGTCGAAGACGAGAGCTAAGACTCCAACACATCTGCTGAAGGCCCGCACCTGGTGCGGGCCTTCAGCATTTGCACCTATGGGCCAAGCGCCCGTACAGTTCATTCCGACCGAAGACCGCTGGTCGCGAATCGCAAGATTCGTCGAAGGCTCCACAGCATGTGGGCGACCCGCGTAGGACACTTGAGAATGGCCCGCTGTGGCCTTCGCCCCGTGCCCTGCGCCGGGGCGTTTTGCATGATGCGGGGTCCACTTGAAAAGGAGCCCCATGGCTAAGGCGACAAAGGTGGCAACTGTCACCGAACTCGCAGAGCACTTCCGCACCTCGAGTGCAGCAGTGCTGACTGAATACCGTGGCCTCAGCGTTGCGCAGTTGAAGGAACTGCGCCGCACCCTGGGACCAACGGTGACCTACGCAGTCGTCAAGAACACCTTGACCAAGATCGCTGCCAAAGATGCCGGTGTCACTGGCCTGGATGACCTGCTGGCCGGACCGAGCGCAATCGCGTTTGTCACCGGTGATGCAGTTGATGCAGCCAAGATCATCCGCAACTTCGCAAAGGACAACGCAGCTCTTGTCATCAAGGGCGGACTCATGGATGGCAAGGTGCTTGATGCCGCTGACATCCAGAAGATCGCCGATCTTGAATCCCGCGAGGTTCTGCTCTCCAAGCTTGCTGGCGCAATGAAGGCCAAGCAGTCGCACGCCGTCGCGCTGTTCGCAGCACCACTGGCCAAGACTGCTCGCGCCCTTGGTGCCCTGCAGGCCAAGCTTGAGGCGGATCCCTCCGCACAGGCTGCACCCCAGACTCCAGTCGCTGAGGCGCCCGTCGCCGAAGCACCAGCAGCCGACGAGGCTGTTGAGGCTGTTGCCGAAGAAGTTGTCACCCCCGAGACGCAGGCCACTGAGGCAGCTGTTGAGGAAACCACCGAGGGCTAAAGCCCACCAATCCCCGGCCCTCGGCCGGTTCTACCTGAAAGGACGCCACCATGGCGAAGTTGAGCACCGATGATCTGCTTGAAGCATTCAAGGAGATGACCCTTCTCGAGCTCTCAGAGTTCGTGAAGTTGTTCGAAGAGACCTTTGATGTGACGGCAGCCGCACCTGTTGCTGTTGCAGCCGCCGCAGCACCAGCCGGCGGCGACGCTGGCGGCGCAGCTGCCGAGCAGGACGAGTTCGATGTCGTTCTCGAGGTTGCTGGCGACAACAAGATTCCCGTCATCAAGGAGGTGCGCGCACTCACGAGCCTGGGTCTGAAGGAGGCCAAGGATCTCGTCGAGGCAGCTCCGAAGGCGATTCTTGAGAAGGTCAACAAGGAGACCGCGGAGAAGGCAAAGGCACAGCTCGAAGCAGCTGGCGCCACCGTCACCGTCAAGTAACTCCCAGCACGGCGTGGGGGGTGGGCCCTTTTGAACTGGTCCCCGATTGTTGGA
>DNXA01000137.1 GCA_003506065.1 Actinomycetota bacterium | reverse complement strand
CGTTGAAGAACATCGCGAACGGCATCCACGTGCGGTAACGACTCGAGACGTGATCGCGGCTCTTGCGGTTGACGGAGAACACACCGTTGCCGGTGTCCATGCCAATCCGCCCGAAGCGTGCGTCGACGGTGAGTTGGACCTTGCCCTTGTCGACGTAGCGGATGATGCGCGTGGTCTTGTCAGCACAGAGCGCGACCTTGACTGCGGTGCACTGGAGAGGCAGCATGCCGACACCCGAAGCCATCTTCGACAGTGCCCGCCAGCCGCGCGCGTCGAGGACTCCAGTCGCGGGGATCAAGAACTTCAACTGGAACGCCTTCACTGCGTTGGTCGTTGACTTGCCGATCCTGCGACCTTCGCGGTCAGACTCGAAGATCTCGTATCCGAGCCACTCGAGGCGCTCTTGGGCCAGCTCGACGAGAGGACCGTAGTGACCCTCCATCAGGGGAAGCACGCTGCGCGGCGGGACGACTCCGGGCTCGGACGTGCTCGGGGATGGGCTTGCCGCAGACGTGGTCGAGCCAGGTTCGGGAGCCATGGGGGTGGACGAGGGGCTCGGGCTCATGGTCGTGACTGGCGACGGCGTCGATTCCTCGGCGAAGGCTGGACTGGCCGGAAACACAAGGAGCGCGCAGCACGCGGCGAGTGTGGAGGCGGTTGAGCGACGTCTCCTCACGGGCTAAATGTATGTCTCTCTCCGCGACGTGATGCCTCATACACAGACACAGTGTGCACTCCAAGTCGAGGGCATCAGCATCGTCGATGTCCTTGACCTGATGCGCAGGTAGGGCATTAAGACCCTCGATCCGCTCCTCGTCCAGTTCTAGGCTGGAAGCAAACAGGAGAAGCCATGAAGCAGATTGTGATTCTCGGAGGCGGAACCGCCGGCACCATGGTGGCGAACCGATTGGTCAAGTTTCTGCCAAGTGATCAATGGCGCATCACAGTCGTCGATCAGAACAATGAGCATCTGTACCAGCCAGGCCTCCTGCTCCTGCCATTTGGCAAGTACAAGCCGAAGGACCTGATGAGGGAACGTCGCGATTTTCTACCCAAGCAGGTGGAGTTGATCCTCAGCAACGTACTAGCCGTAGAGCCAGCGCTCAACAGAGTTCAACTGTCGGGCCATGAGCCAGTTGCCTATGACTATCTGATCATCGCGACGGGGACCTCGCCTCGCCCTGACCAGACACCGGGCATGGATGACCCATCGATCTGGCGGAACAGTGTCTTTGACTTCTACACCCTTGATGGCGCTACGGCACTTCGCGACCGCTTGGCAACTTGGAGTGGAGGCCGCTTGGTTGTACACGTGACCGAAATGCCGATCAAATGCCCCGTTGCTCCCTTGGAATTCGCCTTCCTGGCCGATGCCTTCCTCGAGGAGCGAGGCCTCCGAGACCAAGTGTCGATCACCTATGTGACGCCGCTGGAAGGCGCCTTCACCAAGCCGGTGGCCTCCAAGCAGCTTGGCTCCATGCTTGAGGAGCGCAGTATCGCCTTGGAACCGGACTTCGTCATCGAGCGCGTCGACCCCGAGACCAAGACTCTTATTTCGATGGATGAACGAGAGGTTCCCTTCGACCTGCTCGTGACGGTTCCACTCAACATGGGGGCTGATTTCCTAGCCGGATCAGGGTTGGAAGACGAGTTGAACTACGTGAAAGTGGACAAGGGCACCATGCAGTCCCGGTCCTTCGACAATGTGTTCGCCCTCGGTGACGCGTCCGATATTCCCGCCTCCAAGGCAGGCTCAGTCGCGCACTTCTCGGCTGAGATCTTCACTGAGAATTTCGTTGACCTCGTTCAGGGCAAGCCGATGCCCCGGGCTTTCGATGGCCATGCGAACTGCTTCATCGAGTCTGGCAAGGGCAAGGGCCTGCTCATCGATTTCAACTATGAGACCGAGCCACTCACCGGCAAGTTCCCCTGGGCAGGCATTGGTCCCCTGTCCTTGCTCAAGGAAACCAGGGCCAATCACCTCGGCAAACTCGCCTTTCGCTGGATCTACTGGCACCTGCTGCTCCGAGGCCGCCCGATCCCGATACCAGCGCTGATGTCGATGTCGGGCAAGAACCCGACCACTACGAACTAAGGAGGCGATCGCCATGCCAGTCATCGAGATTGCCGGCAAGCAAGTCCATGTGAATGAAGAAGGCTTCCTCACGGAGTACGACGAATGGAGCGAGGACATCGCCAAGGTGCTTGCCCAGCAGATTGATGTCGACCTGACCGATGAACATTGGAAGGTCATCAATTTTCTGCGGGACGACTACAAGACCGAGGGTGAGAGCGCCACAACGCGACGAGTGCAGACCGTCGGAGGCATACCAGTCAAGCAGCAGTTTGTGCTGTTCCCCAAGAAGCCCGCAAAGAAGATGGCCTACATCGCAGGTCTGCCCAAGCCCAAGGGCTGCGTCTAAAGGAGTCTGAAATGACCACTAGCCCGAACATCATCCCGAACTTCGACTCCGGAAACCCCGATCGCACACTCGCGATCATCTGTTCCAAGGGAAATCTCGACATGGCCTACCCCGGCCTGATCCTTGCCAATGCAGCACTGGGTGAGGGAGTGACCACACACCTGTTCTTCACCTTCTGGGGATTCGATCTCATCACGAAGTCGCGCATGAACAACTTGCAGTTCAGCCCCGCAGGCAACACCGCGCTGCACCTGCCCGGTCACGATGGACACATTCCCCAAGCCATGGCGCCAGCGATGACCGGGATGGCGACCAAGATGCTCAAACAGCAGATTGCCGCGATCGGCGTTCCCGAAGTTCCAGACTTCCTCGATCAGATCGCCGCAGCTGGCGGGCACCTCTGGGGCTGCCGACTTTCGGCAGACATGAACAAGCTCACCATGTCCGACTTGCGCGACGATGTGGAAGACATCATCAGCGCATCCGACTTCATCGAAATGACCGATGGCGCGCAGTTGCTGTTCATCTAGTTGACCTTCTGGGCAAGTTAAGGAACTGCTGCCATTTGGTTGGCAACTGGCCCCTGATGCGCCATCACTTGCATCCTCGCGGATGCGGTCCCGCCACTACAGGACGGTGCGGAGCGCCTCAGCTGCCCGGGTGAGAAATGCAGTGACGACATCGCGTTCCTGGGGGCTCATCTCATCAGCGGCGGAGGCGAGGGCCTGGAACATCGGCAGCAGTTCTGTGAGAACTTCTACCCTTCCGGTGTCGGTGACGATGACGCGGGTGCGGCGTCCGTCGTTGGGGTCCGGCTCGCGCACCACATGCCCGTGGGCCTGCAGGCGATCCACTGCCACTGTTGCCGCAGCTGAAGTCAGGCCCAGGCGCCGCGACAGTTCGACAGGTCCGAGCGGTTCTTCCATCAGATGCTCAATGGCACTCAGGTCACCTGGGTGGAGATGGAGTCGTTCGGCCACGGCGTGCCGTACGCGGGGAGACAGGGCAAGCAGTTCGCGCAGCGCAGTCAACGGACCGCTCTGGTCCCATTGCGTGACCCAGGCAATGGCGTCTGGGGGACTTCCTTGCGCAGAGTCCGGGCCTGCTTTAGTGTCCATCTCACTAAATAGTTTAATCACTCATCTAGTGATATTCCGGTTTTTCTCACTTTTAGGAATCTGTGTCCGGTCTGGCCACACTCATCGTTCGCCGGCGGCTCTCGTGGGTTGTGCTCCTGCTTGCGCTGATTGCTTCCGTCGGGGTGCTGGCTCTGGGTGGGTCCCCATCATCGAGCGCCACCGGAGCAACGGCCGCGTTACCGGTCGGTGCGCAATCGACCACTGTGGTCGAACTTCAAGAGCGATTGCCTGCGAGCCAGTCGGCCCCAGCCCTGGTGGTGTTCTCGCGCACTGACGATTCAGCATTGACAGATGCTGACTTGGTTGCGGTCACGGCAAGCGCGAGTGCTCTGCAGCCGCTGGCTTTGGGCGGCCAGATCCCGCCACCCGTGGTGTCCGATGACGGCACCGTCGCCCTGGTCACGGTTCCGCTGGCGGCCA
>DNXA01000203.1:257-5482 GCA_003506065.1 Actinomycetota bacterium | reverse complement strand
ACGCCGAGAATCCCGCCTGTGCCCAGCGCGTAGTGGCCTTGAGTCAACTGCCAGCCCACACCAAGTGGATCGCTGTCGGGGTTGAGCCAGGAAGTGAATCGCTCCATTCGATATGGCGCTGCGAGCGTGAGAATCCAGACTCCGAGAATTCCAAGGCCACCGAACGCTGCAAAGAATCGCCAGGGCGCGCCAGCAGCAAAAAGCATGCCGCAGGCAATGGCGGCCAGCATCAAGGTGTTGCCGAAGTCACCTTCCAGCAGCACAAGCACCATGAACAGGCCTGCAACAGGAAGCAGCGGGACGAGCAACTGACGCAGATCCGAGTGGTACTTCTCCTTGCGCGCCAGTTGATCCGCACCCCACACGACCAGTGCGAACTTGGCAAACTCTGAGGGTTGAATTCGGAACGGGCCAAAGAGATCGATCCAGTTTCGCTGACCAGCGACGGAAACGCCGATGACGAGCACTGCGATGAGCAGGATGATGGCCAGCAGGAAGATCCAGCGGGCCGTGCCTCGCCAGAACTGCACTGACATCCGAGCCGTGAAATACAGACCGATCAGGCCGATCACGCCAAAGAGCGCCTGCCGCACCGCCAGGGTGTACGAGGAACCGAAGATGCGGTAGCTCTCGATGCTCGAAGCTGACAGCACCATGACCAGGCCAAGCAGCAACAGCAGAACCGACGCCCCGCCGATCAGGTAGTACGTGCTCAGCGGATGGCTCAGCAGGTACTTCAGCCGGCTTTGCTTGACCGGACGCCTTGTCGTGGTGTCGGTCACGAGGCGGCTCCGCTCAATGCAAGCACAGCTTCGGCGAAGAGTTCTCCGCGCTGCGCGTAGTCGCGAAACATGTCCCAGGATGCACATCCGGGAGCCAGGAGCACGGTGTCGCCCGGCTGTGCGAATGAGCGCGCAGCAGCGACAACCTCAACCATGGCTTCAGTCTCGGTGCGACTGAGGACTTTCACGGGTACCTCAGGTGCGTGTCGCCTCAATGCTTCTGCAATCAGTTCCCTATCGACCCCCAGCAGCACTGCTCCGCGCAGGCGTGATGCAGCCTCGATGACGAGTGCATCGAAGTCCTGGCCCTTGGCCATGCCACCTGCAATCCACACGATCGAGCCGTAGGCGCGAAGCGAAGTGCTGGCCGCGTGCGTGTTCGTCGCCTTGGAGTCATCGATGTACGTCACGCCATCTACGGTGGCAACAGTGGCGATCCGGTGCCCCGCGGGTGTGAAGTTGCGCAAGCCATCGCGGACGGCAGTTGCCTGCACGCCAAAGGCTCTTGCAAGAGCCGCGGCGGCCAAGGCGTTGGCAATGTTGTGCGGCGCGTTGGGCTGGACATCGCCGGTGACTGCGAGTTCCTGTGCGGACTCACGACGGTTGTCGATGAAGGCGCGGTCGACCATCAGATCCTCGACAACTCCCAGCATCGACACATCAGGAATGCCGAGAGTGAATCCGATCGCCCGACATCCGTCGACAACTTCGGCTTCCTCGACCATGCGCAGGGTCACCGGATCATCGGCGTTGAACACGGCGGCGAATTGAGTTCGCTCATAGATGCGCGACTTCGCAGCGATATACGCATCAAGGCTGCCGAAGTGGTCGATGTGATCGTCAGCCACATTGAGGCATACGGCCGCGAAAGGGCTGACAGAGTTGATGAACGGCAGTTGTGGAGCACCCACCTCGACTGCGATGACATCGACTTCGTCGTGCATCACGACATCAATCAAAGAGTTGCCGATATTTCCGGCCGACACGACACGCAAGCCGGCCGCGGAGAGCATCGATTCCAGCATCAGGGTGGTCGTGGTCTTGCCATTGGTGCCGGTGATGACCAACCAGGGTGCTGCTCCAACAGGTGCACGCAAGCGCCACGCCAGTTCCAGTTCCCCCCATACAGGGATGCCCTGAGCAATGGCCTCGCGAATGACTTTCGCGGTGGGCCGCAGGCCTGGTGACACCACAAGCAAGTCCGTCGGCGGCAGATCGCCTTCGTGGCCAAGCAGCACTTCGACGCCGATCACCTCGAGCACCTCAGCGCGCTCGCGCTGCTGTTGGCCGTCACCTGCATCGATGACGGTGACCTGGGCACCCAGTTGGGCAAGGGCATCGGCGGCAGCGAAACCAGCGATGCCAATGCCTGCGACAGTCACGTTGACTGTGGACCAATCCGAGGCGCGAGTCAGCCCATCAATCACGAGCGCACCCACTCCGCATAGAACAAGGTGATGCCCGCCCCGATGCACAGACCGTGGATAACCCAGAAACGAACAACGATTTGAATCTCCGGCCAACCGAGCATCTCGAAGTGGTGATGCAGGGGCGCCATCCGCAGAACTCGGCGTCCCGTCAGTTTGAAGGAACCCACTTGCGCAATGACTGACAAAGTGGTGATCAGGAACAGTCCGGCGAGCAATGGGAGCAGCAGTTCTGTCCGGCTCAGAATCGCGAGGGCGGCGATGCCGCCACCGAGTGCGAGTGAGCCGGTATCGCCCATGAAGATCCGTGCAGGCGAGGTATTCCACCAGAGGAATCCAAAACTGGCACCAGCCAATGCAGCAGCCATCACAGCAAGATCAAGAGGGCTCACGGTCGAGTAGCAAGTAGCCGCAACCGAATCGACGAAGGCGCAGTTCTGCCCGTACTGCCAGACCGTGATGATGACGTAGGCGATGAAGGTCATGATCGACGCGCCGATCGCCAGGCCGTCGAGTCCATCAGTGAGGTTCACGCCATTGGTCGTCGCGGTGACCAGAAACCAAACCCACAGCAGAAACAGCCCAATAGGCAGCACGATCGCCGTGTCGCGGACAAAGGAGATGGCCATGGAAGCAGGGGCGCCACCATCCTCGGTGAACTGAAGTGACAGCCACGCAAAGCTCACAGCTACCACCGCCTGGCCGATCAGCTTGGTTCGGGCTCGCAACCCAGTACTGCGCTGCTTGAAGATCTTCAGATAGTCATCGGCCACGCCCACCAGCCCCAGCCCAACCATCAGATACATCACGAGCATCGCGGAGGGGGTGATGGGACGCCAGGTCAGCAGGTGGGTCAGGAAATAGCCCACGATCACTGCCACGATGATTGCCGCGCCGCCCATCGAGGGAGTGCCACGCTTGCTCTCATGATCGGGGTAGAGCTCGCCCTCAGATGACACCCGAATTGCCTGCGCATAGCCGTGCTTGGCCAGGATGCGGATCAGCAGGGGCGTACCGATCAGGCTGACCACCGTTGCGATGGTCATGGAGATCACGACCAGTCTCATTGTGGTTCCCGCTCTCCAAGTGCAGTTGCAACCCGCTCAAGTCCGATTCCGCGCGAGGCTTTGATCAACACGATATCGGTGGGCTTGATTTCAGCCTTCAGCAGCGCAATCGCCGAATCGCGATCTGGGACCCAATCAGCCTGACCCAGCCAGGATTCCTGCGATCTGGCCTCATCGTGAGTCACCATGGTTGCCGGACCAACACACACGAGGCGGTCGATCTGGGCCTGGGCAGCGAGCCGGCCCAAAGCCCGGTGTTCGTCGGCGGAGGCGTCGCCAAGCTCGAGCATCTCCCCCAGCACCGCCCACGTACGGCGCCCGGCGCCCATGGCCGCCAGAGTGCGCAGGGCAGCGGCCATCGATTCGGGATTGGCGTTGTACGCATCATTGACGATGGTGACCTTGTCAGCGCTGACCGAGACTGCCATTCGCCAACGGCTGCCGATGACCGCTGCAGAAAGCCGATCAGCGATCTGATCGATGGACATTCCCAGTTCATGTGCCACAGCTGCAACCGCCAGTGCATTGGCAACAAAGTGCTCGCCATGCACCTGCAGAGCAACTCGTGCCTGAGCTTCGGGCAACTCCAGAATGAAGGAAGCACGCGCGTCGTGATCCAGTTCAACTGCGCTCGCGCGCACGTCGCAGCCCTCGGACATGCCGAAGAGCACCACCCTCGCTGAAGTTCGCCTGGCCTGTGCGCGAACGAGTTCGTCATCGCCATTCAGGATGGCGATGCCGTTGGATGGAAGCGAGGCGATGAGCTCGCCCTTGGCGTTCGCAACTTCGCTGCGATTGCCGAGCAGTCCCAGATGAGCCGAGCCGACGTTGAGGAGAACGCCGATCTCGGGAGCTGCGATGCTGCAGAGCAAGTCGATGTGCCCGGCTCCTCGCATTCCCATCTCCAGGATGAGGAACCGAGTGGACTCATCCGCGCGAAGAATCGTGAGCGGAACCCCCACCTCCGTATTGAAGGATCCGACAGGGGCGATGGTGGAACCAAGACCACCGAGCACGAACGCGAGGAGGTCCTTCGTCGAAGTCTTGCCACTGGATGCAGTGATGGCCACAACTGTGCAGTCGGTGAGCTGCCCGCGCACGTGCTGAGCGAGCAAGCCGAGCGCCACAACGCTGTTGTCGACCACGATGCACGGTGTCGCGAGCTCATGTTCGGACAGCACAACAACTGCCCCCGCTTCGACTGCAGCGGCCGCGAAGTCGTGTCCGTCGACCCGTTCACCATTGATCGCCACGTACATCGCACCGGCAAGGACTTCACGTGAGTCGACGGCCACGCTGAGGACTGCTTGATCGACCGGCGCTGCATGGACTTCACCAGAAACGATCGCGGCGATCTCGCCGACTGTCAGATTGATCATGATGAATCAGCCTTGGCCTCACGCAGGGCCAGCGCTCGCGCAAGCTCAACGCGATCGTCAAAGGGCACAATGACGCCCGCGGTTTCTTGGCCGGGCTCATGGCCCTTGCCGAGCACCAGCACCACATCGTTGGGCAGAGCAAGTTCCACTGCTCGGTCAATTGCCTGCCGACGATCGGCCACCTCCAGAACCACGGCTCCATTGGCTGGGGACAAGGTTCGTGCCCCTTCCAGAACCGCCGCACGGATCGCAGTTGGATCCTCAGAACGCGGATTGTCGTCGGTGACGATCACGATTCTTCGCGCGGATGAGTCCACTCGGTTCCTCATCCTGGAGATGGGAATGCGAGGAGCCGGGCACATCGACTTGCTCTGCAGNNCGGATTGTCGTCGGTGACGATCACCTGATCGGCGAGGCGCGCCGCCATGGCACCCATCAAGGGCCGTTTGGCGGAGTCGCGATCCCCACCTGCTCCGACAACCACGATGATGTGCCCAGAAGTGAGCTCGCGAACTGCGGAGATCACTCTTGCAATGGCATCAGGTGTATGCGCGTAGTCGACAAAGGCAG
>DNXA01000203.1:0-150 GCA_003506065.1 Actinomycetota bacterium | reverse complement strand
AATCAGCAGGCTTGCCGCTGATGGACACTGTGACCAGTGGGATGCGTGTCTTCGCCGCAAGCTGCGCGCCCCACATATCATCGATGCAGATCACGGCAACATCAGCGTGCTCTGCCGTGAACAGTTGGCTCTTTGCCTCGAAATACGCAT
>DNXA01000016.1 GCA_003506065.1 Actinomycetota bacterium | reverse complement strand
TTCCGCCAGATGTGAATGACTCTGATTTCGATTTCACGCCTCGCGGCACGGATATTCGCTTCGGCCTCTCAGCCATTCGCAATGTCGGCGGAAACGTGGTCGACTCGATCATCGCCACCCGGCGCAAGGTCGGGCGCTTTGCCGACTTCCACGACTTCATAGCCCAAGTCGAGGCCACGGTGTGCAACAAGCGTGTCGTTGAGTCACTCATCAAGGCGGGCGCCTTCGACTCTCTTGGTCACACTCGCAAGGGATTGATCTCGGTGCACGAGCAGGTAGTCGATTCGGCGGTCGACATCAAGCGTGCTGAGGCGGTGGGCCAGTTCGATCTCTTCGGTGGGCTCGATGCCACTCACGACAATTCGCTTGTCACTCCGCCCGATATCTCCATTGGAGAGTGGGACAAGCGGGTGCTCCTGGCAAATGAGCGCGACATGCTCGGGCTGTACGTCAGTGATCACCCACTGCACGGCGCGGAGCGTCTGCTTGCGCAGCTGACGGATCGCTCGATCGCCTCATTGCTGTTGGACGAACGTGCTGATGGCATCACCGTGACTCTCGGCGGCCTGGTCACCGGGGTGCAGCGCAAGACCACAAAGCAGGGCTCCTCCTGGGCCATCGTGAACCTGGAGGATCTAGAGGGCTCAGTTGAGGTCATGGTCTTTCCGCAGTCCTACAACCAGGTGAGCACGCTGCTGATTGAGGATGCAGTGATCATCGTGCGAGCGCGAGTTGATCGCAGTGATGACGACGGAGTTCGTGTCGTTGCGATGGAGATCACAGCTCCGGATTTCAGTGAGGCAGAAGCCGGGCCTGTTCGGCTGACGATGCAGGCCAATCGATGCATTCCACCGCTGGTCGATCGACTCAAGGAGGTGCTCGCAGTTCATCCGGGCACCACTGAGGTCCACCTTCACCTGACGGGTGGGGCCCGCACGACCGTGCTTCGCCTCGACGACAAACTGCGTGTCACCCCGACTCCAGCGCTGTACGGCGACCTGAAGGCCCTGCTCGGCCCGAACTGCCTGAGCTGATGTCGAAGACTCGCAAGGCCTCGGCTGTACTCGTGGCCGGACTCATCTTCGGACTTGTGGTGGGCTTGGCGCTTGGCGTCATCTGGTGGCGGCTTGCACCCCGAGTTCAGGTGGTCGTGGAATCCGGTCAGTTCGTGGAATTCCAGCCCACCGGTTTCCTGGCTTCCGATGTCACCTTTGCATTCCTGGCACTTGTCGCTGGGGTGCTCGTCACGATCGGACTTGCCACGATGCGCCGTGAGCATCTGGCCTCGGTCCTGGTTGCAGCGCTCGCAAGTGGGGTGGTGGGATCCCTTGCCATGTGGTGGGTTGGCCATAGCCTCGGGGGAGTTGAGATTGAAGGGCTGGCCGGTACGCAGAATCAGGTGATCGACGGGCCTCTTGTGCTGCATATGCCCGCAGTGGCGCTGATGTGGCCGATTGCGGCTGCGGGGATTGTCACGGTGCTCGCCTTTGGCGACTGGCTGAGCGGCCTCAGGAAGGCCTAGTCCCGTTGCCGTAAACTCCTCATGTGATCCGGCGCATTGATCTTCGAGGCAAGACTGTTGATCCTCGAACCACGCTGCCGCGCGCGGCCATGGATGTCGCTGATGCAACGGAGCGGATCCGGCCGATTCTCAATGATGTGCGTGAGCAGGGCGCCGCAGCGGTTGCTGCGTGGACTCTCAAGCTCGATGGCATCACACCACCTTCGCTTCGAGTTCCCATTGCCAAACTTGCCCAGGCCGAAGCCGGTCTGGAACCTCAAGTCCGCGCCGCGCTGCTCGAAGCAATTCGACGTGCCCGGATCGTGCACAACGATCAGCGACGCACCGATATCAGCACAGTCGTGACTCCCGGTGGCACCGTCACTGAGCGCTGGCTTCCGGTCTCACGGGTGGGGCTCTATGTTCCCGGCGGCAAGGCGGTCTACCCGAGCAGCGTGGTGATGAATGTGGTGCCTGCGCAGGTTGCTGGCGTGCAATCCCTGGCAGTGGTCTCGCCCCCGCAGGTCGACCATGGAGGCTGGCCGCACCCCACAGTGCTGGCCGCGTGCTCGCTGCTTGGCATTGAAGAGGTCTACGCAGTGGGTGGCGCGCAGGCAGTCGCCATGCTGGCATACGGGGTTGATCTGCCCGATGGTGAGCGTTGCGCTCCCGTGGACCTCGTCACTGGTCCGGGCAATATCTACGTGACCGCGGCCAAGCGAGCACTGCAGGGCGTGATTGGCATTGACAGCGAGGCCGGGCCCACCGAGGTCGCCATCCTCGCTGACGACTCAGCTGATCCGGCCCACCTTGCAGCAGATCTCATCAGTCAGGCCGAACACGATGTGCTTGCCGCCGCCGTGCTTGTCACGCCTTCAGTGGCGCTGGCTGACGCCGTGCAGAGCGAGGTGACCCGTCAGGTGCCGCTGGCCAAGCACCAGGAGCGCATCTCTGAGGCGTTGTCCGGGCCGCAGAGTGCGATCGTGCTGGTCGATGATCTGGCAGCGGGCCTGGCCTTGGTCAATGAGTACGCGGCAGAGCACCTGGAGATCCAGACCGTCGATGCCCGTGAATGGGCAATGCGGGTGCGCAATGCCGGTGCGATCTTCGTGGGTCCTTGGGCACCGGTGAGTCTTGGCGATTATGCGGCGGGCTCCAATCACGTACTCCCCACGGCTGGTGCTGCCCGGCACTCGTCAGGCCTTTCAGTGCAATCCTTCCTGCGTGGAGTGCACGTCATTGAATACGACGAGCCCGCTTTGCGCGAGGTTGCGCCGCACGTGGTGGCATTGGCCAATGCCGAGGATCTGCCAAGCCACGGCGCTGCCATTCATGCACGATTCAGTGATCTTGAATACTCAGCAGATCTCGAGTCCTTGTGAAGGATTTCATACTGCCGGTTCGCGAGGATCTCGTGGGCTCGGTGCCATACGGTGCGCCGCAACTTGATGTCCCCGTTCGCCTGAATGTCAACGAGAATCCCTTCCCCTTGCCTGCGCACATTGCCTCGGCCATGGGTGCCGCTGTGGCCGCGATCGCTCCAGATCTGCACCGCTATCCCGACCGTGAGGCCATTGAACTGCGCGAAGCCCTCGCTCGGTATTTGGCTCAGGAGGCAGGCGTGCAACTGGCCTTGGAGCAGGTGTGGGCGGCCAATGGATCAAATGAGGTCATGCACCAGTTGTTCCTGGCCTTCGGAGGTCCAGGGCGCACGGCAGTGAGTTTCGATCCGACGTATTCGATGTATCCCGAATACGCGCGCGATACGTTCACTCGCTACCTCACCTTTGCTCGTGAACCCGATTTCTCGATCAATGTCCCGGCCGCGATTCGTCAGTTGAAGGATCTTCATCCTTCGCTCGTACTGCTGACCTCCCCGAATAATCCGACCGGCACGATGCTGCCAACTGACGATCTCGCACAACTGCTCGATGCCGCATTGCTCGTGAATTCAGTGGTGATCGTCGACGAGGCATACGCCGAATTCCGCACTGCAGGTACGCCAAGCGCACTTGAGCTGCTGGGCAGCTACCCGAATCTGGTAGTGACCAGGACCATGAGCAAGGCCTTCGGTCTTGCCGGCGCGCGTCTGGGCTACGCGGCCTCAAGTGTGGCGATTGTCGATGCGCTGCGGATCGTAAGACTTCCGTACCACTTGTCTGCTGTCACCCAGGTCGTGGCCATCACCGCATTGCAGTTCGCAGAAGTGCTGCAGGCACAGGTCGCGACTCTGCGAAGTGAGCGTGATGACCTTGCTGCGTGGCTCATGGCTGAGGGATATCGGGTTGCGCCCAGCGAAGCGAACTTCATTCTCTTCGGCACTTTTGCTGATCGAGACCTGGTGTGGCAGGCACTTCTGGATCAAGGGGTGCTCATCCGGCAGACCGGCCCCGATGGCTGGCTGCGCGTGAGTATCGGCACTTCGGATGAGAACGATAGATTCAGGCAGGCGCTAGCGCAGGCACCAGGAACTGAACAGGAGGCGGCCCGATGAGCAGGACCGCACGTGTGGAACGCAAGACCAAGGAGAGTTCAGTTCTCGTTGAACTCAATCTTGATGGCACGGGTGTGCACTCCATTGACACCGGAGTCCCGTTCTACGACCACATGCTGTCGCAACTGTCCAAGCATGGGCTGCTCGACCTCACCGTCCATACCAAGGGCGATCTGCACATCGATGCGCACCACACTGTTGAAGACACCGCACTCGCGCTCGGTCAGGCGATCAATGAAGCACTTGGCGATCGCGCTGGCCTGCGACGCTTCGGCGATGCTGCAGTCCCACTTGATGAGTGCCTAGTGCAGGCCGTCGTGGATCTATCGGGTCGTCCGTATCTTGTGCACGAGGAGCCTGAGATCGTCGAACTGATTGGCAGTTATGACACGTCATTGACGCGTCACATCTGGGAGTCCTTGGTCGCAACATCGCAGATCACCTTGCATGTGCGCGTGCTCTCGGGCCGCAATGCGCACCACATCGTTGAGGCGCAGTTCAAGGCCGTGGCTCGCGCTTTGCGTGATGCTGTCACGCCCGACCCGCGCGTTGTCGGCGTGCCTTCCACGAAGGGGACGCTCACCCCATCGTGACCTCGCCTTCCGTTCACATCCTTGATTACGGCTCCGGCAACCTTCGTTCAGCGCATCGCGCACTGGAAAAAGTCGGAGCTGATGTCACCGTCAGTGCAGACTTCGATGCTGCGATGCAAGCCGACGGTCTCGTCGTGCCAGGAGTCGGCGCTTATGCCGCATGCATGCAGGGCATCCGCTCGGTCCGTGGCGACGTACTGGTTGGCCGTCGGCTCGCTGGTGGTCGCCCTGTGCTCGGCATCTGTGTAGGCATGCAGGTGCTCTTCGACCAAGGCGTGGAGCATGGCATTCAGACCGAAGGACTGGGCGAGTGGCCAGGTGTCGTGGAAGCCCTGGTTGCACCCGTGCTCCCGCACATGGGCTGGAACACCGTGCAGATCGCACCTGACTCCACTCTCTTTGAGGGGGTGGCGGGGGAGCGCTTCTACTTCGTCCACTCCTATGCCGTTCGTTCCTGGGATTTCGTTGCGCAGAATGAGCGCCAAGCGGCGCCCAAGGTGACCTGGAGTCACCACGGTGAGGATTTCGTGGCCGCAATCGAGAATGGTCCACTCTGTGCCACCCAATTCCACCCGGAGAAGTCAGGGGATGCCGGGCTGCATTTGCTCAGCAACTGGGTTCGTTCACTGCGCTAGTCATGCTGGATAGCCGCTCCTTCCCATTATCCCCCGTCGAATAGGGTTCCTTCCGTGTCTGCCCAAGCCCCACTCATCCTGCTGCCCGCCGTCGATGTCGCTGATGGCCAAGCCGTCCGCCTGACCCAGGGCAAGGCAGGCACCGAGCAGCAATACGGGTCGCCGATCGATGCCGCCCGAGCATGGGTCAATCAAGGTGCGGAATGGATTCATCTCGTTGATCTTGATGCTGCCTTCGGTCGAGGCTCGAATGCAGCACTGATCGCTCATGTCGTGCACGATGTTCGACACCAGGTGAAGGTTGAGCTCTCCGGCGGCATCCGCGATGACGCCACGCTCGAGGCGGCACTCGCGACGGGGGCCAAGCGCATCAACCTCGGCACCGCAGCGCTCGAGAATCCCGAGTGGGCGGCGCACGTCATCGCCGAGTACGGCGAGGCCATCGCCGTCGGGCTCGATGTGCGCGGCACGACGCTCGCCGCTCGAGGCTGGACGGAGGAAGGCGGTGATCTCTGGTCCGTGCTCGAACGGCTCGAGGCGGCAGGCTGCGCGCGCTACGTCGTGACCGACGTGACGAAAGACGGCACGCTCAAGGGCCCGAACCTCGACCTGCTGCGTTCGGTCATGGAGCGGACGAACCGACCCGTGATCGCCTCGGGGGGCGTTGCGAGCCTCGACGACATCGCCGCGCTGCGGGAGCTCGTGCCGCTGGGCCTCGAGGGCACGATCGTCGGCAAGGCGTTGTACGCCGGAGCCTTCACGCTTCCTGAAGCACTGGATGTCGCGGGACGCTGACTCGGCCGGACAGCCCTGGCAGGGGCGGCACTTCGAGCCCAACCCCAGTGCTGCCGATGACGGCTCGGCACCCGAGGCCTTTCTCGATGCCCGTCGAGCGTTCCGGCGCGGCGACCTGAGCCTCTCCGCGCTCATCGATGTCGTCCGCGACTGCCGGTTCCTCATCCCGCTCGTCGCCGTGGCCGGTGAGACCGGGGTCACGGCTGAGGGACACCTGGTCGACAAGAGCCAGGAGCTGTCGATCATCACGGTCGCCGG
>DNXA01000171.1 GCA_003506065.1 Actinomycetota bacterium | reverse complement strand
CCATGGACGTCGGAAACGACGTGGATCTGCACCACAGGAGCAGGATGCCACGCGATCAACGCCCACGTTCGGTCCGTATCGCGTACCGTGACGCCAACGGACACGCATTGGGCGTGGCTGTGGACTCCAAGGAGAGCGTGTGCTTCACGAATTCAGCTCTCCAGCACCTGCCGACTCACCGAGCGCGCCCAATCTGGCCAGTCATGTGATCCAGAATGCACGCACTCATCCTGACCGCGTCGTCTTTCATGTCCGCCGCGAGGATCGACATGTTGAGATCACCGCGGCACAGTTCCACGAAGAGGTACGCGAGGTCGCCAAGGGCCTGATAGCCAATGGCATCCAGGCCGGGCAGCGGATCGGGCTGATGTCACGCACTCGCTACGAGTGGACCTTGTTCGACTACGCCATTGGCTACGCCGGAGCGGTGAGCGTTCCAATCTATGAGACCTCCTCCGCCCAGCAAGTGGAATGGATTCTTGAGGATTCTGGCGCTGTTGCAGTGATCCTGGAGTCAGACAAGAACAAGCGACTGTATGCATCGGTCTCAGCGAATCTGCAGACAGTCACGCGCACCTGGGTACTGGACGACGATTGTGTTGCGCTGCTCAAGGAGTCAGCCAGCGCAATCTCTGATGCTCAGTTGGACGCCCGTCAAAGCGCTGTCGGGCTCGATGATCCGGCCACCATCATCTACACCTCCGGCACGACCGGACGCCCCAAGGGATGCGTGATCACGCAAGGCAATTTTGTGCGGGAGGTCGACGGGGCGATCGAGGCCTTCGGCGTCATCCTCACCGATCCACACGCCTCGACTCTGCTCTTCCTGCCACTGGCGCATGTTTTCGGACGCATCATCGAGTTGGCTGTTGTGCGCGCTCGAACGCTGATGGCCTTCTGCGCTGATCCCAGCGTGCTCGTGCCCGAACTGCAGGCATTCCGGCCGACCTTCATCCTGGCGGTGCCTCGAGTATTCGAGAAGGTCTACAACACCTCACAGCAGACGGCCACGGCAGATGGTCGAGCCCGCATCTTCGACATTGCCGCGTCAACGGCCATCAGTTACAGCGAGGCGTACGAGCATGGCTCCCCCAATCCCCTCCTGCGCTTGAAGCATGCGCTGTTTGATGCGCTGGTCTACAAGAAGATTCGCACCGCGATGGGCGGGCGGGTGCAATACGCCATCTCTGGAGGTGCCCCGCTCGGGGCTCGTCTGGGGCACTTCTTCCGTGGCATCGGCATCGAGGTGTTCGAGGGCTACGGACTCACCGAGACCACCTCGGCGTTGACCGCGACACATCCCGGTGCTGTGCGGATCGGGACCGTTGGCCAGCCGATGCCCGGTACCACCATCCTGATCGATGAGGACGGTGAGATCCTGGCCAAGGGCGTTCAGGTCTTCACCGAGTATCTCGGCAATCCCAAGGCCACTGAGGACAGCTTCACNNCTGCGCATCACCGGTCGCAAGAAGGAGATCATCGTCACCGCGGGCGGAAAGAACGTTGCCCCCGCTGTTCTCGAGGATCGCATTCGTGCCAACTGGCTGATATCCAACTGCTTGGTGGTCGGTGAGGGAGAGCCGTTCATCGCGGCGCTGGTCACCATCGATGCTGACGCATTCCCGGCCTGGCTGAGCCAGTTGAAGAAACCGGCCGGCGGGTTGTTGAGCGATTACGTCAACGATCCGGATCTGCGCGCTTCAGTGCAGAAGGCCATCGACGAGGGCAACGCTGCGGTCTCCAATGCCGAGGCGATCAAGAAATTCACCATCCTTGATCACGACTGGACCGAGATCGATGGCCACTTGACCCCGTCGTTGAAGCTGAAGCGTACTGTCGTGATGAGGTACTGCGCTGCAGACATCGCGGCGCTCTTCGCCTCCTAGAGAACGCGCCCAACTCCAGTGAAGTAGGTGCGGTACCACGGCCCGAGCACCGAGCCGATCAGGACGCCGTCCCCTGGGTTGGCAGCGTGCACCATCTTGCCGCCACCGATATACATGCCCACGTGATGGACGCTGCCACCGAAGTAGAAGACGAGATCGCCGGGCTTGGCCTGGCTCAGCGAGATCTTCTTGACCTTGCTGTACTGCGAGTAGCTGTAGTGCGGAAGCGACACACCTGCCTGGCGCCAGGCAGTCATCGTCAGCCCCGAGCAGTCGAAGGAACTCGGTCCGGCCGCCGCTGCGACATAGCGATCGCCGACCTGCGCCAGCGCATAGCGCACAGCCTTGGCCGCTCGTGGGTTCACACCTGGGATTGGGCGATTCGAGATCTGCTTGCGGGCCTTCTGGGCTGCTGCCTGCGAAACCTTGTGCTCTCGCGCCTGAATCGCCGCAAGGCGCTTGCGCTCCTGCGATTGCAGACCAGCGAGCACATTGGAGGCCGCAGCGAGCTGCCTGTTCGCCTCGGACTTGGCAGCGCTCATGTCATTGCGGACACCCTTGGCGATCTTCTCCTTGGCCGCCATCTCAGCCTCGGTCTGTGCCAGACGAAGCCGGGCAGTCTGGGTGCGACGGATGGACGCCGATTGCGACTGGGCCACCTGCTCAACTGCCGCCGCCTGCGACAGGAACTGGCTTGGGTCATTGGCGAGCAGCACCTGCAGGGATGAATCCATGCCGCCGCTCATATAGGTGGATCGCGCCAGGCTGTCGATAGAGCCCATGACGGTATTGAGCTCGCGCTTCTGGCGAGCAGCTTTGGACCGCAGCACGGCGAGAGTGGATTCGACTTCGGAGAGCTTTCCTTGGGCCTGGTTGTACTGCTCAGTGGCCGTTTCGGCCTTGGCCTGGAGATCCCGCACCTGATTTCGCACGGCAGCAATCCGCTCGGGTTCTGCTTGTGCGGAGGGAGCAACCGTGGCAAGGCTGGCCAGAATGATCGCGGCGCTTAGGGCCGCGGTGAGACCGCGACGTTGATGTCGAGCCAAGACGTTTCCTTCCCGTCAGTGTGCATGGATCGATCTGGCGAACGACGCTTCCACCTGGGACGCGCCCCTCAAGCAGATCGTTCCATCGGCATCCCCGCCCACAGGTTTCCCCACGAATAGGACAAGACGACGGTAACACGGAGGGCTATCCAGCCCGCCTTTTCAAGCCTCTGGAAGGGCGATCTGTGGCCGGTTTCACTAGCCGCAAAGGGGGAATCAGCCCAGATTCGGCAAGTGCAGAAACTGCCGCCAGATGCTCGTCGGCGATCAGTGGGGCCACCGGCTCAGCAAGCCCGGGCATGCCCAGCAGGACAGATACCACGCAGTCGCCACAGGCAACCGGAGCCGCCGTGCACTGCTCACAATCAATGATCATGTCCCCGACGCTAGATCGGGGGTCTGACAGCTGTTCAGACTCCGCCGTCGCCTGGGCCTTCGCTGGCCGGTCCGCCGAACTCAGGGCGGGGCACGACCTCCACGCGGTCAGTGGCAGAGCACCAACGGCAGGCGACCTGTTCGACCTCTTCGCTGAGGACCTTGCGCTCCTCAATCACCGGGACTCCGGCCATATCCAGGTGCCAGAACTCCTCAACGCGGGAGGTGCGCACCACGGTGAACCGGGTCAGGTTCCCGCAGTGGGCGCAGCGAAAACGGGACTGATCATCAGGAAGGGTCATTGCCACGGCGGCAACTGTAACGGTGAACTCCGCCGGCCCACTCGTGCCTGCGGGGCTGTGTCACAGTCCGGACATAGCCTCGCAGCCATGCACGTGCAATTGGCCACCGATGATCTCGGCACCCCTCTGGCTGAGGTGACCTTCGTGGTGCTCGACCTCGAAACCACCGGCGGCAGCCCCAAACAGGCTGGCATCACCGAAATCGGTGCAGTCAAGGTCCGAGGCGGCGAGGTGCTCGGCGAGTTCGGCACGCTGATCAATCCTGAAGTGGCAATTCCGCCGTTCATCGCTGCCCTCACCGGCATCACCGATGCCCTGGTCGCAGGTGCCCCAACCCTCAATGGCGTGCTGCCCGGCTTGCTGGAATTCATCGGCGGCTCCGTGGTCGTGGCGCACAACGCACCCTTTGATGTCGGCTTCCTGATGGCGGCCTGCAAGGACCAGGGTCTTGAGTGGCCCAAACCCCAGGTCGTCGACACGGTTCGACTGGCGCGAGTCGCCCTGCACCGCGATGAAGTGCCCAACTGCAAACTGGCCACGCTTGCGGCGTTCATGCATTCGCCCGTCACACCCAACCACCGCGCACTCGACGATGCGCGTGCAACAGTCGTGGTGCTGCACGGCCTGCTCGAGCGGGTGGCCAATCTCGGCGTATCCACCTTCGAGGATCTACGTGCCTTCACTTCAACTGTCACGCCCGCGCAGCGGGCCAAGCGTCAACTCGCGCACGGCCTGCCAACGGGTCCTGGCGTCTACATCTTCCGTGATGCCCAGGGATCGGCTCTCTACGTGGGCACTTCCAAGAACATCCAAGCGCGAGTGCGCACCTACTTCACCGCCTCGGAGACTCGTCGCCGCATGAGCGAGATGGTCGCGATCGCCACACATGTCGATGCCATCTCCTGCTCCAGTGCGCTGGAGGCTCGCATTCGCGAACTGCGACTGATTGCAAGCCAACAACCGCGTTACAACGTGCGATCCAAACGTCCTGCCTCGCAATCCTGGATCACGCTGACAAAGGAGAGGGCTCCGCGGCTGTCAGTCGTCCGGCAGCCAAAGTCGGCCGGACACGTCTGCTTTGGGCCCTTCAGCGGCAGGCAGGCAGCGCAGGAGGCTGCCGACACACTGACCTGGGTCTACAAGCTGCGCACGTGCACTACGCGGCTGACCTCCAGGTCCGGGGGCGATGCCAAGCCATCCAGCGCCTGCGCGCGCCTTGATCTCGGCCTGTGCCCTGGCCCTTGCCTGGGCGAGTTCGACTCCTACCAATCAGTGGTCGATCAAGCAACCCTGGCGATGCTGGGCGATCTGCGACCGATCGTCTCCACCGTCACTGCGCACCTCGTTCAGCTCAGTGCGCACGATCGGTACGAGGAGGCTGCGCTCTGGCGCGACCGGCTCTCGCAGCTGATATCCGCGAGTGTGCGCACCCATCGCCTCAATGGGCTTCGTTCCATCACTGAACTCGTCGCGGGTGTCCCAACCGAAAACGGAGGCTGGGAGATCCACGTGATTCGCTATGGCCGGCTCGCGGCCGCTGCGCAGGCAGCCCCGGGCGTTGATCCGCTACCCGTCGTGCAGGCCGCACTCGCCATGGCCGATATCTCCGGCGACGAGGTGCTCACCGAAGAGACCGCTGCTCTTGCCGACTGGCTCGATCAACCTGGCGTCCGGCTGGTGCAGTCAAGCTCGCCACTTTCTATGCCAAGCCATTGCGGTGGCCACCTGATTGATCAGTTGAACTCCGCGCGCAAGGCAGCGCAGGCAGCCGTACTCCGCGTCGACGCCGTGAGTCCGTCTGCTCGGCCGATCGGGCCTTCTCATGCAATGGTCACGCGCATTCGCACTGTCTAGCGCTGTCTGGCAGCCCTGCTCACTCCGGACGCGCGTTAAGCACAGGGAATGATGAATGCCGTACCAGTCATATGACTGTGTGACCTGTCATATGACTGGTAA
>DNXA01000167.1 GCA_003506065.1 Actinomycetota bacterium | reverse complement strand
ATGCCACCGGGGGATTCAGGGACAGCCGCCTCGTCATTGAGCAGCAGACGCAGCGCAGCAAGGCCAACCATGTTGGCGGCCTTGAGCTCGATTACATCGATCTGCATCGCAGCCAGGGCAGTGGGCATTTCGGCAAGTGCGGCGCTCTCCCTCGCTCGAACGGCAACCGCGAGTTCCTCGCGGCCTGCTGCCTCAGGCAGGACTCCGTTGACGATGAGGTGCGTGGCGTGGATACCGATCTGGTCCAGTTCATTCTTGGTGCGTGCGACTTCAGCCAATGCGGAGGCTTGAGCACGGGTGACCAGCACCATTCGGGTCTGTGCCGGATCCTTCAATGCAGCAACAGCTTGGGAGTAGATCGCGCGCTGCTTGTCCAGTCCGGCCAGAGGTCCAAGGCACGACCCATCGCCCTTGCCCTCGTTGAGGAAGTCGGTCCATGAGCCGGGCAACTGGAGCAGGCGGATGGTGTGGCCGGTGGGAGCGGTGTCGAACAGGACATGGTCGTACTGACCGAAGACTGCCTCGTCGGCAAGCAGCGCGGTGAACTCGTTGAACGAGGCGATCTCCGTGGTGCAGGAGCCCGACAGCTGCTCGGTGATCGAGGCGATCTCCCGGTCGGGCAGCAGTCCGCGCACGGGGCCGATGATGCGTTCACGGTAGGCATCTGCGGCCTGCTCAGGATCGATCTCCAAGGCCGACAGGCCCGACACCGCAGGAATCATGGTGATGGCATTGCCGATGGAGACGCCGAGGACCTGACCCACATTGGATGCTGGATCAGTGCTGACCAGTAATACGCGCTTGCCTGACTCGGCCAGCAACACTGCAGTGGCGCAGGCCACTGATGTCTTGCCGACTCCGCCTTTGCCCGTGAAGAACAGGAATCGCGGCGGGTCGTCCAGGAAGCTCTTCATGATCAGCAGCAGCCGGTTTCACCGCAGCACGCGCCCGATTCTTCGGACATGTCCAAGGCGATGATTCCAGCAGGAATCACGTCGGTGGCAACTGCTGCGAACTTCAGCAGTTGCTCGCGGGCGGGGTAGCTGCCTGTCATGACGGTGACCCCATCAACGGTGGTCAGTGGCAGGCCCTCGGAGCCGGCTACCTGGAGGAATGCGCGCACGGTGTCATTGGTGGCGAATGCGTTCGGATCATTGGCCAGGTTGTGCCGTTCGATGTCAACGCCGAGATCCTTGAGCGCGCCAAGGTCAGCGGTGAAGGTCACCAGGTCCTGATCGACATCGGCTCCGCAGACTCCGGTGTTGCAGCACAGAGCGGGCTCGTAGACGCGGATCGTGGTCATGGTTGTCTCCTTGGTTTAAGTGTTGGTTGGGGATTGGAGTTCATGCAGGTATCTCAGCCGACCCAGGAGTGCAGCAGGCGCTGCCGCCAATCTGATCAATGATCATCGGTTCCACACTTGAGGCATCCGTCAGATCGTCAGTGATCGTGTAGATCTCCCAAGGAGCACCGGCCGGGTCGTGTGCCCAGGTCTTGTCCTGTTCGGCATAGCAGCACACAGTGCGATTGATATCCGTCAACTCAACGCCTTCAGCCACCAGACGCTGCGCCGTCGCAGCGACCGCCTCTGAATTCTCAACTTCGATCCCCAGATGATTCAGTGCGCCGACCACGCCTGATCCGCGCTCATCTGCGCTTGCCTGGATCAGCACCAATTTCAGCGGCGGCTCACTGACTGCGAAGTTTGCATAGCCCGGACGCCGCTTGTGAGGCGTGGTGTTGAACAGGCGCGAATAGAACTCAACTGATGCTTCGAGGTCCGACACATTCAATGCCAATTGGACTCGCGACATGGAAACCTCCAGGAGATGTATATTGACGTCTATCAATATCTAAGTGTGCAGGCTATATTGATGTCTGTCAATATCAGAGGGGTGGTCGCGCCGTGACTGTCGGAGTCGAGCTTGCACTGACGGATGTATCCGCTGCCGCCTGCTGCCCAGAGGGGCTCACGGCTCCCATGGATCGCCAGACTGCAGAGCAACTGGCCAAGCTGCTCAAGGCTGTCGCAGACCCAGCCCGACTTCAGCTGCTGGCCCTGATCAATTCCAGCCCGGGCAAAAGCGCGTGTGCCTGCGACCTGACCCAGCCCCTAGGCCTGTCGCAGCCCACGGTCAGCCACCACCTGAAGGTGCTTAAGGAGGCTGGCATTGTGGATCGCGAACAACGCGGCACCTGGGCCTGGTTCTCCATCAATCAATCACGACTGCAGCAGATCGCACAGGCGTTGGCGTAGCGCGAGCTTGAGTCGTGGCTATTCCTCGACTGCAGCAACCACCCTGAGTGGCATGAAGGTCTTGATCCGGATTGGCTCGGGCATCGGTGTCAGACCGAAGGATTCCAGCGCGCCCTGACCTGCCAGGCGTACGAGGAACTGTCCGTACAGCAATGGGAGCGCGGTACTAGCACCCGAGTCGCAGATCAGGAGATGGGCGTATCCCTCAACTGGCCAGCCAACCAGGCCGGCTCCTTCGCCGAGCACGATCTTGGAGGAGGCGAGATCGAAGTTGCCCGCAACCGGAAGGCCTCCGGTTGCGGCACTCGCGAGAATGTCACCCTCGGCCGTGACCGTGACGTTGGTGGCGCCCGATCCGACCTTGTAGAGTTGAACGTCATCTGACGTGATGACGGTGTCCACCTCTTGACCATTGAGATCTGTTCCCTTGACCGGCAGGTTCGCCGATCCGATGCCGTTGTTCACGGCAGTGAAGATCGGCAGGACAGCCAAGGCGCCCTCGGATGCAAGCATCTCGGCGAGCATCTCGTCTTGGTCAGCGAACTTCTTGCCGGCCTGCAAGGTGGCGACGGGGCCTTGTGGCCAAGCGGCCGGGTCCTGCTGTGAGATCCACGTGGTCATGGCCGTGACGGCACCCTGTGGGGAGTCGATGGAGACAAGTGAGAGCGGCGGCAGG
>DNXA01000042.1 GCA_003506065.1 Actinomycetota bacterium | reverse complement strand
CCTTGGACGCGCGATATGGCTGCTGCAACCTCTTGGATCATGGCTGCAACGCCAACGCCGCGCGGACATTGCCGACCAGATCCTGCTCGACTGCGCGCTGAGCCAGCTCGACACACCCGATGACCTGCGCGGCCGTTCCGGCGCCATGTCCGACCACGGTTACTCCCTCGACTCCCAGCACCAGTCCCCCTGCGAATGATCCGGAGGCGGCTCGCCGCACCACTCCCCGAGCCGGTCCTGGGTCGCCGTACGCCTGTCCGATGCGGTGAGCTGACCAGGCGGCTGCGCCCTCAATGCTCTTCAGTACGACGTTGCCGGTGAATCCATCAGTCACGATGACCTGGGCGATTGATCCTCGAGTGATGTCGAAGCCTTCGACGGGGCCGACATAGGTCAAGCCTGCTGCACCGAGTTCGATCTCCAACTGCGCATCTGCCTCCACTCGAAGCTCATCGCCCTTTCCCGACTCAGACCCGATGGTCAGCAGCCCGACAGCTGGGGATTCCACGCCGACAGCTCGAGCAAAGGCCGCTCCTGCGATGGCGAACTGGACGAGTGCTGCCACGGAAGCGCCGGTGGTGGCCCCAACATCAAGCAGCACCACCGGACGGGCAAGCGCTGGGACGACAACGGCAAGTGCTGGACGTTGCATCCCGTTGATGCGACCAAGAGTGAGGACGGCGGCAGCGACGGACGCTCCCGTGTGCCCTACCGACACCCAAGCATCGGCGAGGCCGTCGCGTACGGCTCGGGCTGCAACAACGACGGTGGTCTCAGCCTCATCCCGCTGAGCATCTGCGCGCACGACTTCAAGCGGATGTGCATCCATGGAGACGCCAGCAGGGGCTGGCAGGAGAGTGATGCTGCCAAGATCGACACCGCGCGCGACCAACTGGCTGCGCGCGACATCGACGGGACCAACGAGTACCAGCCGGAGGTCAGGGTGCTCCCCCACCGATAGCAAGGTGGCGGCCGCATCGGCGACAACTCCAGGTGCCCCGTCTCCCCCGAGCAGGTCGAGGGCAACCGTGGTCATGTGGTGACTAGACGTCCAGAACGCGACGCTTGGCGTACGTGCCGCAGGTCGGGCAGGCGGTGTGCGCAAGACGCTTGGACTGGCAGCGAGTGCACGTCACCAGATTGGGGACCGTGGTCTTCCACTGTGAACGTCGGTGACGGGTGTTGGAGCGCGACGTCTTCCGCTTTGGTACTGGCACGGTCTTCCTCTTTCAGCTGGTGCGTGGTTCGGGCAGGGCATCGGCGGTCGCCTTGCCCGGTTCAGGTCTTGCGAGGTCGGCCAAGGCCGCCCAGCGTGGATCAACGATCTGGTGCTCATGGCCTGGATGATCATCGAGCCGCACCCCGCATTCGGAGCACAGGCCCGCGCAATCCTCCTGGCACAACGGCGCCATTGGCAGCGCCAGCACCACAGCATCTCGCAACGTCGGCTCGAGGTTGATCAGATCGCCCTCCAGCGTCGGCAGCGGATCCTCGTCACCCTCAGGCTCCTCGACAATCGCGCCACGAGCATCCGTGGCGGGATAGGCGAACAGCTCGCTGATGTCGACCGCTTCCTCCCAGGTCAGCGGCTCCAGACAACGCGCACATTCCGCGCTGACCTGCAGTTCCGCATCTCCGCTGACCAGCACCCCCTCCATCACAGACTCAAGTCGCAATGCAAACTCGATCGGTGAGTCGGGAAGGACTCTGGCCAATGCGATGCCCATGTCACCTGGTGCTGGCGCCGTCCGGCTCACTGTGATCATCGATCCTGGCCTGCGTTGCAGGCCCAGCGCGTGCGTGTCGAGCACGAGCGCACTGCGTGGATCGAGGCTGTTCACAGCTCCCCTTTTGGAAATTCCAGCGGTATGCACCGAGGTAGACCCAGACCTCGCGAGAGGCTGACAGGCAAGAGTACCCGGTTTGCGCCGAGGACCCAAAGTGGCCCGGCGGACCTAACTTTGATCGTCGTAGAAGCCGCCGCCGAAGTCGGCGTCAGTCTCAGGCGCGGGAGCCAGCTCCTGGTACATCTGGCTTCGCAAGCGCTCCCGTCCTCGATCGACAGTCTGCAAGGTCTTCTGCAGAGTGATTTCGAAGGTGGCGAGCTTGGCATCGATGTAGTCATCGGTTTCCGTGCGCATGCGGGTGGTCTCATCGTCCACAGCACTGCGCAGGGCCTCCGCCTCAGCCACTGCGGCCAGATACACCTCGTGCTGGGCGACCATGCGATCTGCCTCGGCCCTTGCCCGCTCAAGAATTCGATCAGCTTCACGGCGCCCATCCAGCACCACCGATTCACGATCAGCCAGCAGTTCGTCAGCCCGATAGACCGATTCGGGAAGCAACTGCCGAACCTCTTCGATCAGATCCAGTACCTGCTGACGGTTGACGATGCAGGAAGCCGACAGTGGCATGGCTTTAGCGTCTTCGATGACAACGGCGAGTTCTTCTAACCGGTCCTGCAGGTCCACAACCACTCCTTACCCAATAACCAGGCGCACCAAGCGCACCCTGATGCCTACCGTCTCATGGATGGGGCAAAAGTCTGGTTATTGCTTGGCCTCGGCGACGCGTTGCAGCAGGCGTGCCTGCACCGGATCTGGGAGCAGCCCATCGATATCGCCTCCGAAATTGGCCACCTCCTTGATCAGGCTTGACGAGAGGTAGCTGTAGATCGGGTTGGTGGACACGAACAGGGTCTCGATGCCGGTGAGCCGATAGTTCATCTGAGCCATCTGAAGCTCGTAGTCGAAATCGGTGACAGCACGAAGTCCCTTGACGATCGCCTGGACCTCGTTTGCCTTGCAGTAGTCGACGAGCAATCCCATGAAGGAGTCCACCTTCACATTCGGGTACGGCGCAACTACCTCGCGGAGCATGTCCATGCGCTCCTGGATACTGAAGGTTCCGGCCTTGTTCTTGTTGATGGCCACCAAGATCACAACCTCGTCGGCCAGATGCGATGCGCGAGCAAAGACGTCAAGGTGCCCGTTGGTCACCGGATCAAAAGACCCTGGGCAAACTGCTTTTCGCACCGATCATTCTCCTGTCATGGCTGTCGGGCGACCGTACCAAAGCACAGTGTCCCCGTATCTTCGTTGGTCAAAATCGTGCCAAGCCGGCGGAAAGGGTGACGCATGATCGCGGGACGGGCGTTCGACGACCACATAGGCATCGATCGCGATCCAGCCGGCGCGCTGGAGCGCATCAAGATTTTCGCCAAGTCTTTCGCCAGAGACATCGTAGGGAGGATCGGCGAATACCAAGGAGTGCGCTCGGATTGCTGGCCTTTGGGCCAAGGCCTCAACCGTTGTCTGCACCAACTCAACGCCAGGAAGCCCAACTGCAGCAATGTTGGCACGGATTACTTCCGCAGATGCATGCGTCTTCTCCACCAGGACTACTTGCCTTGATCCGCGACTTGCCGCCTCAAGCCCAAGCGCGCCACTGCCCGAGTAGAGATCAAGCACGCTGATGTGCTCCCAATCCATATCTCCTGCAAGGAAGATGCTGGTCAAGGTAGAGAACAGGGATTCGCGGACTCGGTCAGAGGTCGGACGAGTGCCATGCGCCGCCACAGCAAGACGCCGGCCCCGTTCGCTGCCGGCGATGATCCGGGTCATGCCTTCTCCATGAATTCTGCCTGATCCTCGGCAACCAGTTCGATCAGTGCGTTCTGCAGCGCTGGATGACCAGCCAGTGACGGATCCTCGGCAACCACACCAATGGCGCATGCTCTGGCCTGTTCGATGACGTCACTGTCGCTCAGCACCTGCAGCAATTTCAACGAGGTGCGTCTGCCCGCCTGTGAAGCGCCCAGCACATCGCCTTCTCGACGCTGCAGCAGATCGAGTCTGGACAGTTCGAATCCATCGGTCGTCGAAGCCACCGCATCCAATCGATCACGAGCCGGGGAACCCTCGGGTGCATCCGTCAACAGCAGGCACAGGCCGGGGAAACTGCCCCGGCCCACTCGACCTCGGAGTTGATGCAACTGTGAGATGCCAAAGCGATCAGCATCAAGGACAACCATCACTGTCGCATTGGGAACGTCAACGCCCACCTCCACGACCGTTGTCGAGACAAGCACGTCAATCGGGATCGACGAGTCAGTATTTGCGAAGGCACGCATCACTGCGCTCTTGTCCTCGGGACTCATGCGCCCATGCAGGATGCCGATGCGCAGACCGGACAAGGGGCCGCTCTCGAGAAACGCGGCAGTCTGGAGAACGCCGGCGAGTGTGGTGGTGTCCGCATCGGCATCATCGGGCATGTCCTCCTCTTCCTCCTGCCCGATGCGTGCGCAGACCACGAAAGCCCGATGGCCAGCCGCAACCTCCTCGCGCACGCGCTCCCAGGCTCGATCAACGAAAGTCGGACGCTCGCCCACTGCAACCACATGCGTGGTGACGCCGGCGCGGCCAGCTGGCAGGCCCTCGAGCAGTGAGACGTCGAGGTCACCGAACACGGTCATTGCCACTGTTCGCGGAATTGGAGTGGCGGTCATGACCAGCACGTGCGGCCTGGTGCCATCGGCCGCCTTGGCTGCAAGCGCTGCGCGCTGCTCGACCCCGAAACGGTGCTGCTCGTCCACGACCACCAAGCCAAGATCTCGGAACTGGACGGTGTCAGTGAGCAGGGCATGCGTACCGATCACGATCCCTGCGTCACCGGAGATGATCCTCAGCAAGTCCCTTCGGCGCTGAGCAGCCTTCATGGAGCCAGTGATGAGGGCCACCTGTGTTCCGGCATCGTGGCCACCCAGCATTCCGCCTTCGGCGATCGGCCCCAGCAGCGAGGTGATGGACGCAAAGTGCTGGGAGGCCAGGACTTCTGTCGGGGCGAGCAGAGCGGCCTGCCCTCCCGAATCCACGACGCTGAGCATCGCCCGCAGGGCAACCAGAGTCTTGCCCGAGCCGACCTCGC
>DNXA01000284.1 GCA_003506065.1 Actinomycetota bacterium | reverse complement strand
GGCCCAAGGCGAGACGGTCATTGACAACGTTGCGCGCGAGCCAGAGATTGTGGACATCTGCCAGATGCTCGTCGCGATGGGTGCGAATATCGATGGAATCGGTTCGTCAACGCTGACCGTGTGCGGAGTTGACTCGCTTCGGCCGGTGACTCATCGCGCTGTTCCCGATCGGATTGTTGCCGGCACTTGGGCTGTTGCCGCTGCCATCACTCAAGGCGACATCACCGTGCGCAATGCCCAAGTGAGTCACCTTCAGATCGCAATTGAGAAATTGCAGATCGCCGGTGCCGAAGTCATCGAGTTGACCGATGGATTTCGAGTTGTGATGCATCAGCGCCCCCGAGCCGTGGACATCGTGACACTGCCGTATCCAGGGTTTCCGACCGATCTCCAGCCGCAGTTCATTGCGTTGAACTCAGTTGCCGATGGCGCCGCACTCGTCACCGAGAACCTCTTCGAGGCGCGGTTCAGATTCGTGCAGGAACTGGGCCGGCTGGGCGCCGATGTTCGCATTGACGGGCACCACGCGCTCGTGCGTGGCCGCACTCAGCTGTCAGGTGCTCCTGTTGATGCGACGGATATTCGCGCCGGTGCCGGGCTGGTCCTTGCTGGGCTGGTTGCCGAAGGGGAGACCACGATCTACGGCGTCTCACATATCGATCGTGGCTATGCCGGATTCGTGCCTGATCTCATTCGCCTGGGAGCGCAGATCAGCCGCGTGGTGGTTCTGGACGAGAGTTCCTGAGCAACTGGGCTGCTCGTTCTAGATCGGCTGGCCACACCATCACCCGTGGGCCTTCCAAGGTGACAGCGAGATTGGCCCGCACGCCCGCCTCTTGGAGTTTGCTGCGCAGCATCTCGCCTTCGATGGTTGTGGCAGGCCTGGCGACCGGCACGAGCATGCCGTACTGATCACTGGCGCCTGGTCGCGGTGCAGCGGCCACCACGGACTTTCCGCGTGCGAAGGTCCAGCGCAGGATGAGTGCGAGAGCACCCACGCCAATGAAGGCGCACAAAGGCCCATAGAAGTAGGAGAAGGAGTTCCATGCCGGCACCTGTACATCGTGCACCCGGATGGGCGCAATCCGTGCATCGGTACGGTTGCGAGGTGCGAATTCTCGTGGCTACCTGCACTGTCGACTATGTCGGCAGGCTGACGGCGCATCTTCCTTCGGCGCAACGGCTGATCATGGTCAAGGCTGACGGCTCGGTGCTCGTGCATGCCGATGGCGGCTCATACAAGCCCCTGAACTGGATGAGCCCGCCCTGCTCGCTGCGCGAGTCCTCCTCGGATGCTGGTGAGTTGCTATGGCTGGTGGAGAACAAGGCAGGGGAGCAGTTGCGCATCACCCTGCATGAGGTGGACCACGACTCCTCGCATGAGTTCGGGCTCGACCCAGGACTGCAGAAGGACGGCGTCGAAGCCCATCTGCAGGTGCTGTTGGCCACGCACGTGGGTATCCTGGGCGATGGCTGGAGCCTGGTGCGACGGGAATTTCCCACGGCTATTGGCCCGGTCGACCTGATGTGCCGAGACGCAGCCGGCGCCTCCGTGGCCGTGGAGATCAAACGTCGCGGAGAGATCGATGGGGTTGAGCAGCTGACCCGCTACCTGGAACTTCTCAATCGTGACCCCTTGCTTGCGCCCGTGAGTGGAGTCTTTGCCGCTCAGGAGATCAAGCTCCAAGCGCGCACCCTGGCCGAAGATCGAGGGATTCGCTGCGTGGTTCTGGATTACGACACGCTCAAGGGGACCGATGATCCGAGCCTGCGGCTGTTTTGAAGCGCATGGAAGACTGCGCACGTGGGCCGGAAGAATCGACGTCAGATTGAACCCGGATCCCAATCCCAGGCAGCGTCATATGGCCTGCGCTATGTCGAGGACTTCGGTGGCGAGGACTGGATCGTCCAGACGATCACGGGTGCCGCAGCAACCAAGCCCTACCGATGCCCTGGCTGTGATCACGAGATTCATCCTGGAACGCCCCACGTGGTTGCCTTTCCAGCGGACGGGCTCGGCGGGGTAGATGCTCGTCGGCACTGGCATAAGACCTGCTGGGCTTCTCGACACACGCGAGGTCCTCGGCACCAGCGCGGCTCGAGGTACTGACATGGCAGAAATCGTTGCGAACTCAGTGCTGCCAGCACTTCGTCAGCCGATCACCCTGCGCACACAAGACGGCTTGAGCCTGATCGGCGAACTTGCGAGCCCGCTTGAGCGCCCGCCAGTGGCGACCATCGTCTGCATGCATCCACTGCCGACAGCCGGCGGCATGATGGACAGTCATGTTCTGCGCAAGATGGCCTGGCGATTGCCGGCGCTCGCGGACATTGCGGTGCTCAGATTCAACACGCGGGGTACTACGAGCGCGGCCGGCACGAGCGAGGGTGCCTTTGACGAAGGTGAGGCCGAAGGGCGTGATCTGGCCGCTGCGCTTGAATACGTGCAGGAGGCTGGATTGCCGCAGCCGTGGGTGTTGGGCTGGTCATTTGGAACCGATGTGATCCTCAAGCATGCGCTCGCCGCACGCACAGAGCAGGGGATCGCGGGTGCGATTCTGCTGTCGCCTCCGCTGAGGTTCTCCAGCCCTGATGATCTGGATCGCTGGGCGGAATCGGACTTGCCACTCATCGCATTGATCCCGGAGCTCGATGACTACCTTCAGCCAGCGGAAGCGCACGTGCGATTCGCACGCGTGCCTCGGGCGCAGGTGATCGGTGTAGATCGCGCCAAGCATCTGTGGGTGGGGGAGAGGGCAGTGTCCGCGGTTCTCGACCTCTTCGTTGCGGAGGTTGCGCCGCAGTTTGCACCGCTGCCGCGCGAATGGGATGGACCGATGGAGCGCTGGAACGATTTGCCTTAGGGCACATCCCAATATGCATTTATTGCTTCCTATGTAGCTGTCATGCACCTGCATCGGTTTGTACATCGCTCCAGACAGGTCCAACATTAGGCATGAATATTCAACGAACCATGTACTTCATTGCCGGCGCGGCTATCGGCTATTTGGCGGGGGCTGCGGCCGGCCGCGAGCGTTATGACGCCATTGTGAGCCAAC
>DNXA01000041.1:9296-15964 GCA_003506065.1 Actinomycetota bacterium | reverse complement strand
CGCTGGGGTCGCGGGGCTCGGTAGTTAGAGGTCGTGGAACTGGATTGGTAGCCGAGCCTAGGAAATGAAATCGCAGGGTTTGTTACACGCCGGTGACATTTGTGATTCCGGCTCATCTGGGGCCTGATTCCGTCAGATTCCAGGAGGCAATCCGGTATCCAGCAGGTGGGCGCTCTCGGGGGCCGTGGTCCCCACGACCAATCGTGAAGTGGCTCCGAGATCGGCCAATTGCGTGGGCGAAAGCAGGTCGATCAGCAGCCGCCGCACCTCGCGCACATGGCCGGGAGCAATCTGCTGGATCTTGTCCCAACCCGCAGGTGTGAGCAGGGCCTCGGTGTGGCGACCGTCGTGGGCACTGGGCTGGCGCCGGACCCAGCCCGAGCGCTCCAGACGCCCCACCGCATGGGAGAGCCGTGAGAGCGAGCCTTGGGCGAAAACGGCCAGCTGGCTCATCTGCAGGGACCGCGTCGGTGACTCCGAAAGAGCCGCCAGGATGTGGTACTCGAAGGTGTTGATCCCCGCATCACGCTTGAGCTGGGCATCCAATGCCGAGGGCAGGGTCATGGTCATCGCCAGGATCGCCATCCAGGCCGCACGCTCCTGATCGCTGAGCCAGGCAACAGGTTCATCAGGACTGGTCATGCAGCAAGGATACAGATCACTTGAACGTTCAAGTCATTCCCGCTAGTGTGACTTGAACGTTCAACCAATCATGCTGCTGAGGGAGAGTTCATGAACATTGCACTGTGGATCGTCGCTGGTCTGCTGGCCATTGCCTTTCTGGGGGCCGGTGTCATGAAACTCACCCAGCCCAAGGAGAAACTGCAGACGAACATGGGCTGGGTGGAGGACTTCTCCGTGCTTCAGGTCAAGGGCATCGGCGCTCTTGAGATCCTCGGTGCCATCGGACTCATCGTGCCCGGAGTCACGGGCATTGCTCCGATTCTGGTGCCGATCGCGGCCCTTGGCCTGGCCGTGATCATGATCGGTGCGGCCGTTACGCATATTCGCCGCAGCGAAACGCCAATGGCCAGCGTCAATCTCGTGCTCTTCGCAGGAGCAGCCTTTGTGGCCTGGGGCCGCTTTGGCCCATACCCGCTGTAAGTGCGGCAAATTATGGGAAATACCGGGCACTGGTCACGCAATCCAAGTACCTTGCTCGCCGATCATCGAATCAATTCCTGGAGGAAGCAATGAGCGAGGTACTACTCACCGAAAAGCGTGGCGCGGTGTTCATCATGACCATGAACCGGCCCGAGGCACGCAATGCGCTCAGCCGCGAACTGATGTACGAGATGGCTGAGGCCCTCTACGAGTTCGACACCTCCAATGACCTCTCCGTCGCCGTGCTCACCGGCGCTGGCGGCAACTTCTGCTCAGGCATGGACCTGCGTGAATTCGCCGCAGGCTCCACCTTCGACAAGGTCAGCGAGCACCCAGGCCTGAACCAGCAGCCACCGGCCAAGCCGATCATCGCTGCGGTCGAGGGCTACGCCCTGGCCGGCGGCTGCGAGACCGCCTTGTGCACCGACATCATCGTGGCCTCCCGCGATGCCAAGTTCGGCATCCCTGAGGTCAAGCGCGGCCTGGTTGCAGCAGGTGGTGGCCTCTACCGCCTGCCCCGCGTCATGAGCTACCCCGCAGCTTCGCTGCTTGCGCTGACCGGCGACATCATCGACGCCGAGCAGGCCAATGCCTGGGGCCTGGTCTCAGTGCTCGCCGAGCCAGGCAAGGCCCTTGAAGCAGCCGTCGAGATCGCCGACCGCATTGCTCAAAACGGCCCGTTGGCGCTGAAGGCGACCAAGGCAGTGCTGGCCAAGGCCGCGAGCTGGACCGACCCGGAGTTCATGGAATGGCAGCAGACCGTCGTTGGCCCAGTGTTCGCCTCCAACGACGCCAAGGAAGGCGCAACTGCATTCGGCGAGAAGCGCGCGCCGAAGTGGACTGCGACCTGATCCACCCTGCTTGCAACGCAAAGAGGTCCTGGGCAATCAGCCCAGGACCTCTTTGCGTATCTATGCCTGTCAGCTCACAACAACGCGAGCAGCGGCGAGGTTGGGGATGCGACGAGAGGTTGCACCTACATCGCCCTCGCGATGGGATTCGACAAGCGCACTGACGAAATAGGTGCCCGGCGTATCGAAGACATGCGATGTCGACTTCTGGACTATGGCCTGTGTGCCATCGAGCTGCTCGCTCACCGGGAAGGCGCCCGAGCCGTCAAAGTCCCAAAGAATGCCAATGATCGTTCCGGCATTGGGCGGCGTCTGGGCATCCACGGTACACGTCACTGACTCACCAACGCGCACATGGGCGAGCTCGCCACCGTTGACGCTGACCTGCACGACAGGCTGGATGCCTCCGCGCTCGGAGGCCGTGGGCGGCAGGATGATCGCGCCATCGCGATACTCAAAGGCAGTATCTGCAGGTTCGATTCCTTCCTCGACCCAATCCTTCAGGTCCACAAGTGACTGCTCGATGATCGGGTGGTAGTCGATCAGCCAGGTGTTGTTCGCGCGGCCAGGGCTGGGAGCGGTCATCGCCGGCGGCACGTGCTCGGCATTCTCAGACCAGCGCAGTTTGATCTTCGTGTCGGCAATCTCCTTGCCGTATTCGCGCTCGATGTTCGCCTTGAAGCCGATGCCCTGCGGTGGCCACAGCGATGAGTCGTGGGTGTGATGCACCCAGAGCAGCTTTCCCTCGATGCGCCCGGTGTGCTTGATCCCCATGAAGGGCGACATCGTCGGCAACTCGTACTGCTGGTAGATCGGCTGCCCGTCAATGGTGAGGAACTGGTACTCGGATTCAGTCGGCACGTGATGGCGGTAGTAGTAGCAGTAGGCCAGGAAGGCGCGATTGTCGACGCGGACTTGATCACCTGGCTCGACTCCGCGAAAGCGCTTGTTGCTCGCCTCGCCGTCGCTGTCGGCCAGCATCACGTCGCCAGCACCATTCATCACGTAGAGCCGACGACCGGCTGCGGCTCCACTCAGGAGTTCGATGCCGGCGCCCATGAGGTAGCCGTCAGGGGCCTCATCGAGCTGCACCGCCATCGGGATGTGCTGCATGTTGTTCATCCCGGCGAACAGTGCTGCCAGTGATCGAAGCTGGGCCAACTCCGGGATCTGCAGGGTTGGATCCTCGGCGAGATCCTTCGCGTACAGCACTCGCTTGACTGTGGTCTCCAGGACAACGAGATCATCGGCCACCAACTCGGGCCGATCAAAGCCCACGTGCCCGGGCTTGGTCCAGAAGTTCTCCCAGAACGGGGGATAGTCCTGTTGCAGACGGTTGGCCATCGAGGCCCACAGCCAGATCTGACCCATCGGCTGGAGGATGAATGACTCATCGCCGCGGGGGAAGCCGATCCGATAGAGATTGGCCAGTTCCTCCTTCTCATCCACGGTCAGGCCGGCGAAGGGATCGCCGCTTCCTCCTGGCCACATCGCATCGATGACACCCTGAAGCTTGTCGCCGAGCATGCGCTGCACGTTGAACATGCACGAGAAGTTCGGGGTCGCTCCGCGCAGCAGCGCGTGGTCGCCGTACTCACCATCCTGAGCATCACCCATGAAGGGCAGTGCCGCGTCCCAGACATCTGGCGCATAGGCAAGGCACAGCGGTGATCGACGAGCGCCGCCGCTGCCCCCGTAGACATAGGAGTACTTAGGCTCAGCGCCATAGATCTGGGCTGCCACGAACTTGGAGAAACGGGCAGATTCCGCGGCAGCTCGCCAGCCATACAGGGTTGGGTCAACACCTGCCTTGGGGTCCATGACATCGCCGATATGGCCCATGTTGGACTCGATGGCGTAGCCGCCCAGACGAAAGATCATCTGCAGGCCACCGGTGACCTGGCCCAGGGGGCCGGTGTTCACATTCTCGTGACCGGCATTGGCTCCTTCGAGTGGTTGATACAGCCGTCCTTGATAGAGGTCAGCAGGCGGGAAGGCGATCGCAAAGCGAGTGCTGGTGCCCTCGAAGAATCCATGGATGAAGCGATGTGGCGTGGGCAGCTCACGCTGTTCGTCCACATCGATCACAGGTGCTCCGAAGAATGGATCAGTGACGCGGTAGGAATCGATTGCTATTGGAGAGATCGGCGCACCTTTTCTGCCAAGCCGACGCCGGCTCGTCAACTGGCGATGACCGTAGTGGCGCAGGTCACATCGCGCCATCGGATTGGCAGAAATGGCACCCGGTGACTACGCAGGTGCGTCCTTCATCGCCCAGGCTGAGGTTGGCATCGCAGCCTGCAATCCTCGAAGTCCGGCAAGCAGCGCCTCGCCTTCTGGCTCGGTGAGTACGGCAAAGGCCTTGTTGACCACTCGATTGGTGAGCTCTTCGGCCTGGAGCCGACGGTGCCGGTCGACATCCGTGGGGGCTGGGCCGTCGTCAAGGGTCCAGCCATGGAACTTCCAGCTCGCCTCGTCTCCCAACGCGGCAGAGATGCGTGGTTCCAGGCCTACGGCGACGACCGANNGGCAGGTCATCTGCCAATGGCAGCGACAACTGGCCGGCAAACAGCGGCAACCCTGCGGGGTCAGCCGACCTCACAATGAGTTCGGCTGCCGCGCAGTACTCAGCAAGTCCTTCAACTGAGGCAAAGTTCTCTCTTCCGAATTGCGCGGAGCACTCACGGTAGATAGGAGCAGCGTCCTTGGCCGACAAGATTGTGCGCGCCGAGTTCCAGAACTTGTCAATCAATTTCGGGGTGAAGAAGCCGAAGGCACTCACCACCACCTGCCACTCGACATCGCCCAGAGGTGCACCTCGGCCCAGGAAGTAGAAGCGCATGCCGTCCAGGCCCAATTCCTTGCCGCGGGCAAGGGTGGTCGGAGTGAAGAAGTAGGTGCCGCCGAGTTGGCCGATGATGGGGGAGGCGGAATTGACGAGCGCTTCAGTTTGCATCGAAGCAGGTTAGTCGCCGATCAGCGGCGGCGCAGCCCAGACGCACGCAGAGCAAGGATGATTTCGCGGCTGCTCACCTCGCGCGCGCCGTGCTGGATTGCCTGCACGCGCAACTCATTCGGCAGGTCGTAATGGTCGCCTTGAAAGCCGCGCTCGGGGATGCCCAGGCCGGAGGCAAAGGAGTGCAGTTCGTCAAGGGAGCTGTCACTGATCAGGTGGCACCACATGCGGTCGCGCCAGGGCCAATGCGCCTGATCGACCAAGAGAGACATAGGCAGTGAGGGTATTGCTTCCTGTGCCTTTTCCGATCAGCTTGCGGGCACAGCCAAGGCGATGGCGCGCAGGCCAGAGATGAATGCCTGCTGACTGGCTTCATCCAGGACAGAGAAAGGAGTGCTCACCAACTGGTTGGTGAGCTGGTGGGCCTGATACATCAGATCCTGATCCTTCTGCGTCGGCACGGGCAGTTCATCCTGGCTCCAGCCGTGAATCTTGTAGTTCTCCGAGCCTTGAATCACGTCGGCGACTCTTNNCGGGCAGATCCTCGGCGAATGGCTCACAGCTCACGGCGGCGTACAACGGCAAGCTGATCGGGTCGATCGCGGTGATGATCTGCTCGGCAGCGGCGCAGAACTCCTCAAGCCCATCCACTTCACTCAAATGCAGGCGACCGAATTCACGGGAGCACTCCATGAAGACCCGACCGCCTTCNNCACCATCGTCGGTGAGAAATAGCCGAAGGCGCTCACGACTACCGGAGACTCGACATCGCCGAGCACCCCGCCTCGTCCGATGAAATAGAACTGCAGTCCGTTCAGTCCCAGCTCGCGGCCGCGGCCAAGGGACTCAGGAGTGAAATAGAAAGCCCCGCCGATGCGATTGATGATCGGCGAGGCTTCCTGGATCAGGGTTTCGGTCTGCATCTGGGCAGGCTAGCCGCCCAAGCCCTGATGATGTTCAGGTTTAGTCAGCGAGCAGGCGATAGATCTTCTTGCGTGCCTCAACCAGAATCTCTGCGGTCGCGGCAATCTGCGCCGGATCATTGAGTTGGCTGACCTGCTGCACGGCGCCGCCAAGCTGACGGCCTTCGTTCCACAGGGCAGCAGCGGAGTCATCTTCGGCATCAGAGGCGTTCGCCCAGGGCTGGCCCCAGGATTCCCCTTCTGCTGCAACGAGTTCTCGGCCTTCGTCGGTCAGCGTGAACACACGCTTTCCTTCGTGATTCTCTGGAGCAACAAGCCCGTCTTGGGCCAGTCTCTTGAGCACCGGGTAGATGGAGCCAGGGCTTGGCTGCCACTGTCCGTCACTGCGATCGGCGAGTTCGGTAAGGATCTCGTAGCCGTGCCGGGGTTGCTCTGCCAGCAGGAGCAGGATCGCTGCTCGGACATCGCCGCGTTCGCGACGCCGTCCGCGCGGGGGACCCCAGGGTCCGCGTCCGCGTCCACCCCATGGGTCTTGTCGATCCGATCCACGACGGGAGCCGGCGTGACGATGGCCGCGATGCAGCCCGCCCCGATCCTGCGTCGATGCGGCTGGCGGGGTCTGGGCCGATGGATTCTTGTCAGCTTGTGCATTCATGAGCGCCCACATGGCGCGGGCCTTGCGGCTGTGATGGCCGGCTCCTCGACGGGAGTTCCACGGGCCAAATTCGAGGGGATATGCCTCAGTCATTGTTTCCAACTTTCTCTCTCGCGAACGTACGCGATGTAGTAACGATATATCGCGACTAAATCGAAGTCAACTCCGGGGTCGATGTG
>DNXA01000041.1:0-9263 GCA_003506065.1 Actinomycetota bacterium | reverse complement strand
CTTACCTCAATTGGCGTGGCAACGCCCGCCAGGCCATGGAGTTCTATCACTCCATCTTCGGCGGCGAATTGACGCTCAGCACCTTCGGTGAGGCCGGCATGGAGGTTGATCCGTCTGAGGTCAATCAGCTCATGCACGCGCAGCTGCTCGGCGACAACGGGCTGGTGCTGATGGGCTCTGACGCACCGATGCATATCGAAGGTGCCGCTGGCAGTGCCTACTCGGTCTCGCTGAGCGGCCCCGATGCGGAAATCCTGCGCGGCTATTGGGATGGGCTGGCGGCGGGCGCAACCATTGAGCAGCCACTGACCACCGCGCCGTGGGGGGACACCTTCGGAATGCTGGTCGATCAATTCGGCATCAGCTGGATGGTCAACATCGTGGCCGATCAGGCCTGATTGCTGTCGATTCTGGCAAGGCCTGTTCGTAATGCAGCTGGAACCGGCTGTCGGTTTGCGTTAAGTCAGGAGAAGCCATGACGATGTATCAACTTTCCATCTGCTATCCCGCCGATGCACAGCAACCACCGCCTGAGAAGCTCGAGTTGATCATGGCTCAGATGAACATGGTCGGCACTGCCATGACCGATCAGGGCGTCTGGGTCTTCGGTGGCGGTCTGCATGATTCGTCCACCGCAACGACAGTTGTAGACGACTCGGGTGCGTTGCTGCTCACCGATGGCCCATTCATTGAATCCAAGGAGCAGATCGGCGGGATCACCATCATTGAAGTCGATGACCTGGATGCCGCCATTGGATGGGCACAGGCGCAGTCGGCCGCGGCAGGGGTGCCGGTGGAGGTCCGACCATTCATCTACGGCAGTTGTCGTTCCTGATCAATTCGCTGATAGGAATGTCGATCGGCAGCCGCTGACTTCGTAAAGAGGGTGAGAACGCGGAACGGCCGCGGTTCTTTGACCGAAGGGAGAGGCTGATGCCTCAGTACCTGTTAGCAGTGCACGGCTCTGAAGATTCGCCGTATGCCAGCCCTGAGCAGATGCAGCAGGCATTCGATGCGGTCGATGCCCTGAACGCCGAGTTGATGGCCAGTGGCGCCTGGGTCTTCGCCGGCGGACTCATGCCAGCAAGCACCGCTCAGGTGGTCAGTTCCAGGGATGGCGTCATCCAGCGAACCGATGGTCCCTTCCTGGAATCCAAGGAGCACATCGGTGGCTTCTGGGTGATCAATGTCGGTGACGAAGCAGAGGCGCTCCGCCTTGCTGAGCAATGCTCGATTGCCTGCATGAATCCAGTGGAAGTTCGCCCCTTTCAGCCTGAGCCAGAAGCCTGACTCTTGGTCGGACAGGCAGATGCGGCCGAAGTCGAGCGCGTCTTTCGCCAGGACTATGGCCGATCAGTCGCAACACTGACCCGATTCCTCGGCGATCTAGGTCTGGCAGAGGAAGCGGTTCAGGAAGCTTTCGTTCTTGCGCTGCGAACCTGGCCACGCGATGGCATCCCGCCCAATCCCACCGGCTGGATCATCACCACCGCGCGCAATCGAGCCATCGATCGCCTTCGGCGCGAATCGTCTCGGGACGCCAAGCAGCAGGAGTCCGCCTTGCTGCATTCGCACGATCAACAGGAGGCTGCCGGCGTGGTGCGCGATGACCAACTTCGGTTGATCTTCACCTGCTGCCACCCGGCCCTGGCGCCTGCAGCACAGGTCGGGCTCACCTTGCGACTGATCGCTGGGCTTCAGACTGCGGAGATTGCCCGCGCCTTTCTCGTACCTGAACCGACAATGGCACAGCGTCTGGTGCGGGCCAAGAACAAGATTCGCGCTGCACGAATCCCTTATCGCGTTCCGCAGGATGCTGATCTCCCTGACCGGCTCGTGCCAGTTCTCCGCGTGATCTACCTGGTGTTCAACGAGGGCTATCTCGCTAGCGCCGGTGACGAGTTGATTCGAAGAGAACTCGCCCTTGAGGCCATTCGCTTGGCGCGCTTGCTTGTCGACCTCATGCCAGATGAACCTGAGGCGCGAGGCCTGCTGGCACTGGTGCTGCTGACGCAATCGCGTGCCGCTGCACGAGTGTCGGCAGCAGGATCCATCGTGCTCTTGGCAGATCAGGATCGCTCCAAATGGGATGCGACCCTCATCGCTGAGGGCCAAGAGCAATTGCGCATCTGCCTGCGCCGCAATCGGCCTGGCAGCTATCAACTGCAGGCGTGCATTGCCGCAGTGCACGCCGACGCAGATGCTGCGGAGACGACGGACTGGGCTCAGATTCTGACGATCTACGACCAGCTCCTTGTCGTTTCCGATACGCCGATCATCAGACTCAATCGTGCCGTTGTGCAGGCGGAACTGGGGGATATCCAAGGGGCACTGGCTGAGGTCGATGCATTGAGCATCAATCAGTACTACCTCTTTCATTCAGTACGTGGCGATCTGTTGCAAAGGCTTGGTCGGACCGCTGAAGCTGCTGAGGCCTTCCAAGCAGCACTGCAGTTGACGAGCAATGGTGCAGAGCAGCTCCTGTTGCAGGGCAGGCTCGACGCCGTGATGGCTTAGCGGTACTTCGCTGCCGCTTCGATGAATGCCTGCAGCAGGGGGGCGTCAGGCTCGCGACGATCTGGCCGCTCAGGGTGCCATTGCACGCCGATGCAGAATTCTGCGCTGGGGTCTTCGCAGACTTCCACAGTTCCGTCCGGAGCCCACCCTGTTATGCGGAGGTCACCCGGAGAATTAACGGCTTGGTGATGAGCCGAGTTGACCACGAAGGGCTCGGTGCCCAGTAGAGAGGCGATCAGCGAGCCCTCGAGAAACTGCGCGCGATGATCGACGTAGGTGCCTGGGCCATTGCTGTGCACGAGCTCAGTGGTCACTGCTGGCAGGTGCTGAATCAGCGAGCCTCCGTGCGCCGCCGCCATCAGCTGCACTCCTCGACAAATGCCGAGCACTGGCATGCCGAGTGCTTTGGCACGCCGGTAGAGCGCAAACTCGCTGGCATCGCGCAGCAGTTGCGGGTCATCCGCAGTCGGGTCTGACTCGGCTCCGTACAGGCGCGCATCCACGTCCTCGCCACCGGCCAGCAGTAGACCGTCCAAGCGTTGAAGGACATCAGGATCGTTCTCAGGAGGCAGAACGAGCACCTCGGCCCCAGCGGCGTGCAGCACATCCACGTACCACTGGTGGATCAGTGACGAAGTGACGACGCCGTCGCCCCATTCCGCATTGACGAGATAGCAGGTCAGACCGATGACAGGTCGTGGCATGCGCGAAGTTTGCCATGTTGAGGTATCCCGCATGTTACGGGCGAAGGGCTACGAGACAGCAGGTGAGAAGACCAACTCGCTGACGGCGCTGTCACTGTAGGCCTGCCAGTACAGCGGCGTGATGTCGGTGATTTCAGCACCGGGCTGATTGCCAATCCAGGCATTGATCGCAATGTGCACTACGTGAACACCCTTGTCCTGGGCCGCGGCATTCAAGCTCAGGGTCCAGTTCCGAACCGCTGCAGCAGCCAATGCGATGTTCCCGAAGACGGCGTTGGGAAAGACAGAGGATCCACCGGTGGTCACAATGATGGTGCCGTCGCCACGCTCGATCATGTCTGGCAAGACCGATTGCACCGCCGCGATTGCTCCGTGCATATAGAAGTCCAGCTGGCTCTGGGCGCCTTCGACGGTCACTTCCAGAGGTGACTGTCGTGGCAGCGAGGGATCGGCGGGGGAGAACTCGAGCACGTCGATTGCGCCCATGGACTCGCGCACTTCCACCAGGGCAGCGCGCATGGACGTGCGATCCAGAACATCGGCTGCAAAGCCGCGGGCGGTGATCCCCTCAGCCTTCAGCGTGGCCACCAGCTCGTCGAGCTTGCTCTGGGTTCGGCTGATGAGGGCCACCTCGAAGCCCTGCTTGCCGAACAGTCGGGCGATCCCCGCTCCCATGCCTGGTCCGGCTCCGACGATGGCAATCACTGGCATGGCTTCCTCCTGAGGGCGGTGGGTGGTCTGGGAGTCACGCTAGCGGCTGGGAATAAGTCCGTACATCCGTGCGTTCATGCGGATATGACCACACTACGAGAAGTGACTGTCCTGGACGATCAACGAGTTCAGCAGATCCGCGAACATGGGTTGACCCCTGACCATGCCTCCGCGCTGAGCGGCACCCTGAGCCTGCTTTCTGAGCCCACGCGCCTGCGCATTCTCTATGCGCTGGATCAGGTGGGGGAGTTGTGCGTTGGGGATCTGGTTGTGGCCCTGGGGGTGGGTGAGGACTCCGTTTCCTATGCCCTCCGACTGCTGCGCACCGCCGGATTGGTCAAAGCGCGCAAGGATGGGCGAACGGTGTTCTATCGATTGGCCCCGGACTTTCCAGAACCCCTACTGAATCACTGCTGGCTGCAACTGGTCAGCCTGTCGAGCGCGACGAAGGAGGAGCTGTGAGTGCTGTTCCTGAAGTGAGCGAACGGGTGGTTGATCTGCAGATTGGTGGCATGACCTGTGCTTCCTGCGCCTCCCGGGTGGAGAAGAAGCTCAATGGACTCGCCGGGGTCACGGCCGAAGTGAACTTGGCTACCGAGACTGCACGCGTGCATGTTCAGGATGAAGTGGCAGATGCAGATCTGGTCCTGGCTGTTGAATCGGCCGGATACACCGCAACCCTGCCCCATCTCCATGAGGCTGCAACTGACGAGGAAGTGGCTGAAGCCAACCCGTGGCGGCAGCGCCTGATCTATTCCGCAGTACTCACGCTGCCCGTGGTGGTGTTGGCGATGATTCCCGCACTGCAATTCCGCAATTGGCAATGGCTCTCGCTGACTCTGGCTGCTCCAGTGGTGATCTGGGGGGCTTGGCCTTTCCATCGCGCCGCGTGGGTCAACCTGCGTCATCGTGCCGTGACGATGGACACCTTGATCAGTCTCGGCGTTCTTGCCGCGTTCCTGTGGTCGCTCTATGCGCTCTTCTTCGGTGACGCCGGAGTCGCTGGCATGAACATGGAGTTCTCGCTTCTGCCGACACGCGAATCCAGCGCTTCGAGCATCTACTTCGAAGTGGCGACTCTGGTCACGGTATTCATTCTTCTGGGCAAGTTCCTGGAGGCCCGGGCTCGCGTCAGCTCGGGTGCGGCTCTGCGTGCACTGCTGACCATGGGAGCCAAGGAAGTATCCATCCTTCGCAACGGCATCGAAGTGCGATTGCCCATTGATGAACTGCTTGTCGGCGATCACTTCGTCGTGCGCCCCGGTGAGCGCGTCGCGACCGATGGAGTCATTGTTGAAGGCTTGTCGGCGATCGACAGCAGCATGCTGACGGGCGAATCTGTGCCTGTCGATGTCGGACCCGGTGACCAGGTTGTAGGAGCAACGACGAATGTCGGGGGCCGACTCGTCGTGGAGGCCACCCGAGTGGGCAAGGACACGCAGCTGGCGCAGATGGCGCGGCTGGTGAGCGACGCGCAATCGGGGAAGGCGCCGGTGCAGCGACTCGCGGATCGCGTGGCGTCGGTGTTCGTTCCAATCGTCCTGCTGCTGTCCGCTGGAACTCTGGTTGCGTGGTTGCTCGCGGGTGAAGGCGCGCAGTTCGCGTTCACTGCTGCGGTTGCCGTATTGATCATTGCCTGCCCGTGCGCCTTGGGACTGGCGACTCCAACTGCACTGCTCGTTGGTACTGGACGTGCTGCGCAATTGGGCATTCTTGTGAAGGGCCCGCAAGCGCTGGAATCCACGCGCAAGGTGAATCGGATCCTGCTCGACAAGACAGGCACCGTCACCACTGGGCGCATGCAGGTCATCGACGTGATTGCGCGCAGTGGGGTGGAGTCGGACGAAGTCTTGCGTTACGCAGCTGCCCTTGAGCATGCCTCTGAGCATCCGATCGGGCAGGCAATTGCACAGGCCGGCCTGGCGAGATTTGGCGCTCTTGCTCCAATCGAGGATTTCGCCGCATCCGCCGGCTTCGGGGTGCATGGCGTCGTTGACTCCCGTGCAGTCGTGGTCGGAAAGTCGAGCTGGCTGGCCGATGAGTTTGCCGTGACTATGCCTCCTGAGTTGGCCCAAGCCATGGAAAGCGCGCTCGGTGCAGGACAGACCGTCGTAGCAGTCGCATGGGACGGAGCCGCGCGAGGGCTGGTGGGCGTTGCCGATTCGATCAAGACCACGAGCAGACAGGCTGTTGCCGAACTGCGCGCGCTCGGTGCAGAGCCGATCCTGTTGACCGGTGACAGCGATGCAGTAGCCCAGAGCGTTGCAAGTGAGGTGGGCATCAACGAGGTGATCGCCGAGGTGCTGCCCTGGGACAAGGTCGAAGTTGTCCGCCGCCTTCAGGCGCAGGGTCACGTGGTGGCGATGGTCGGTGATGGCGTGAACGATGCTGCGGCGCTTGCTCAGGCTGATCTCGGCATCGCGATGGGAACCGGAACCGATGTGGCAATCCAGGCAAGCGATCTGACCTTGGTGACTGGCGACCTGCGCGCCGCTGCAGATGCGATCTCCCTGTCGCGGCGCACTCTGGCCATCATCAAGGGGAATCTGTTCTGGGCCTTCGCCTACAACGTCGCGGCAATTCCGTTGGCGATGGCCGGGCTCTTGAACCCGATTGTCGCTGGGGCAGCTATGGCATTCTCCAGTGTGTTCGTTGTGACCAACAGCCTGCGATTGCGCAGATTCAAGGGAAGGAACGTGTGATGGCGAAGAAACAATGGTCCGACTTCACGAAGAATCAACAGCGGGCGATCATTGCCGCCGGAACAGTGGAACTCGTGCTCACCTCGATTGCGCTCGTCGACCTTGCCTCGAGAAAGTCTGCACAGATTCGCGGTCCAAAGGCGCTGTGGTTGCTTGGCGTCTTCATTCAGCCGGTTGGTCCGATCGCCTATCTGAGTTTCGGTCGACGCGCGAAGATCAACGTCTGAGCATCTGTCATGCGCTGGTGATGCAACTTGCTCCTACGGCGAGCCGATTGGACTCTGGGCAACGCCCGTGTCACCATAGATGCGCAACAGACAGATGGGTGCACTTCGGCAACAGGCCGAAACAGACACATCGAGATTCCCTGAATTTCGCGGCAGCCCATGATCTGCATGCCTGATCCAGCGGCGCGAATGCCCGCTAGAGGAGTTTCAACGATGTCCCGCCCCACCCAAGCTTCACGTCCCACGTCCCAACGACCTTCCAATGCTCGCCCCAACCCCCGGCGTCGACCGGCAACGCGCTCGAACGGCGCATCTGCAGGCGGCAACAACCCCGGAAAGCCAATCGTCATCACCAAGCCAGTGCTGGGTGAGATTGCAGCCGACAACCCATTCGTTGCCCTCGGCATTCCAGAAATCCTGGCGCAGGTTCTCGCTGGCCAGGGCATCTTGGAGCCCTTCCCGATCCAGCAGGCCACCATGGTCGATGCGCTCGCTCAACGCGATGTGCTCGGTCAGGGTCGCACCGGTTCGGGCAAGACTCTTGCCTTTGCTCTGCCACTGGTCACCAGCCTCGCGGCGAACCCGAAGCCGCGTGCCGCGGGTCGTCCCCGTGCGCTCGTGCTCGTGCCAACTCGCGAGTTGGCAACTCAGGTCGCAGCAGTGATCGAGCCACTTGCTGCCGCTGTTGACCTGCGCGTCACCACCGTGTTCGGCGGTGTCAGTCATGGCCCGCAGCGATCAGCATTCGCTCAAGGCGTCGAAATCGTCGTAGCCTGCCCAGGCCGACTGCTGGATCACATGCAGGCCAAGGACGTCACCCTTGATCGCGTCGAGATCACTGTGCTGGACGAGGCCGATCACATGGCCGATCAGGGCTTCCTGCCCATCGTCCGCAAGATCCTCGATGCAACGGACTCCAATGGCCAGCGCATGCTCTTCAGCGCGACTCTGGCCGGCGGTGTCGACACCCTGGTGAAGCGTTACCTCGACAATCCTGTTTCACATGCTGCACAGGTGGAAGCTCCTGTACTGCTGGATCACCACGTCGTTGTGGTGTCGGAAGCTGACCGGCCCGCAGCCATCCATGAGCTCGCACAGCGTGGACGAGTAGTGATGTTCACACGCACCAAGAGCCGCGCCAAGCAATTGACACGAAAGCTGGAAACCGGCGGCATCAATGCAGTGGAGATGCACGGCAATCTCTCGCAGAATGCTCGCGAGCGCAATCTGCTGGCCTTCAGCTCGGGCACTGCGAAGGTGCTCGTTGCAACGGACATCGCAGCCCGCGGCATTCACGTCGATGACGTGCCGCTGGTGGTGCACGCGGATCCACCAATTGAGCACAAGGCGTACACCCACCGTTCGGGCCGCACGGCTCGCGCAGGAGCTGCTGGTGAAGTCATCACTGTGGCAACGCCTGATCAGGTTGCCGAAGTGCGGATGCTGCTGAAGAAGGCTGGCGTCACGGCAACTTGGACTGGCATCAAGGTCCCGGCGAATTCCGCGCAGACCCGGCCGGCGTCATCCAATCGTGGAGGCAGCAGCAATTACGGCAACCGTCGCCCGCAGGGTTCACGCAGCCGCTAGTCACTTCTGTTCAAGGCGAAGGACCCACCAGAGAATTCTGGTGGGTCCTTCGCTCTTTGTTCAGCCCTTGTATCGGTGGGTGGTCTCAAGATCCATCTCGCGCAGGAGCAAGTAGTCCGGACCCTTCAGTGCGGTGCGCTCGTGCGGCCCGAAGCCCATCACGGTGCCCTTGCCACCAAGCACCGATGGCACATGGTGGATCTTCTCCAAGCCCTGCTTGAAGCCCTCCGTGGTGTACACAGGTGCGTAGTGCAGGGCAAGTACGGCAAGTGTTGCCATGTCGTAGCCGACGCCGAAAATTGGATTGAAGCCGTCCATGTCCCAACGTGATTTGAACTCACGCATCATGTGCTGCATGACGGGGTTCTCCTCGTCGACCATGTCGACGTAGATCCAGCCCTTGAGGTTGGTGCGCTCTTCAGGTGTCTTGCTGTACCAATGCAAACCAGCCGTGCAGGTGTAGCGCGGCACAGTCCACCCCGCTTCGGCGATTGCATCCGAGAGTTCGCCGAGGATTCCGCCGAAGCCGAGGTAGACCAGCGCCTGTGCGTTGCTGGCCTTGGCTTTGGCCACCTGAGATGTCAGATCAGTGGTGATGGGTGATACAACCTGATCGCTGATGACTGACAGGCCACTCATCTCGCATTGGTCGACGAAGTACTCGAAGAACTCCTGGCCGATCGGCCCACGATCACGTATCACCGCAACTTCAGTCAGCCCTTTGCGCTGGATCGCGCGCGCACAGATCGGTCCGTCTTCGTAGAGCGCGCCAAGCTGGTAGTGGAATCCGTATTCCCCTCGAGACAGGACTGTGC
>DNXA01000121.1 GCA_003506065.1 Actinomycetota bacterium | reverse complement strand
CGCGGCACCAAGGGCACCAAGGCTCGCTACCAGGTCCCGGCCCGCTTCGAGGGTGGCCAGATGCCGCTGCATATGCGTCTGCCCAAGCTCAAGGGATTCAAGAACCCCAATCGCGTTGAGTTCCAGGTCGTCAATGTGGCCATGATCGAGAAGCTGTTCCCCGAGGGTGGCGAAGTCACAGTTGACGAGCTGGTTGCCCGTGGAGCAGTACGCAAGGGTCAGCCAGTCAAGGTTCTGGGCCAGGGCGAGATCAGCGTGGCGATCACTGTGAGTGCGGATGCATTCTCCACAGTTGCTCGTGACAAGATCATCGCTGCAGGTGGGACCGTCACCGAACGCTAGGCAGGAGGCACAGTGCACATCAGTGCTTTCGGTTCTGCCCTGCGGACTCCGGATCTTCGCAAGAAGATCCTGTTCACCCTTGGCCTCATCGCTTTGTACCGTCTCGGTTCGGTAGTCCCGACCCCTGGCGTTGACTACTCGGCTGTTCAGCGCTGCATCGACGTGGTCGAAGGCAATTCGGTCTACGCGATGATCAACCTGTTCAGCGGCGGCGCTCTGCTGCAGCNNCGCTCGGCATCATGCCGTACATCACCGCAAGCATCATCCTGCAGCTGATGACGGTGGTGATCCCGCGCCTGGAATCCTTGAAGAAGGAAGGCCAGGCCGGACAAGCCAAGATCACCCAGTACACGCGCTATCTCACGATCGCCCTTGCTGTGCTGCAGTCAACCGCAATTCTCTCGCTCGCGCGCACTCAGGGAGCACTGTTCAGCGGCTGCAACGAGACCATCATTCCTGATCAGGGCGTGTGGATCCTGATGGTGATGATCCTGGCCATGACCGCAGGAACGGCTGTGATCATGTGGTTTGGTGAGTTGATCACTGAACGCGGCATTGGCAACGGCATGTCCTTGCTGATCTTCGCCTCAATCATCGCCACTGTCCCTGCGCAGTTCGCATCGATCTGGGGCAGTCACGGAGCGTTCACCTTCCTCCTGACTCTGGCAGTCGGCGTGGCAGTCATGGGCTTTGTTGTCTTCGTCGAGCAGGCGCAGCGCCGGATTCCCGTGCAGTACGCCAAACGGATGGTTGGGCGCCGCATGTACGGCGGCACCTCGACCTATATCCCCTTGAAGGTCAACATGGCCGGCGTCATCCCGGTCATCTTCGCCTCTTCCTTGCTGTTCATTCCGACTCTGCTTGTGCAGCTCACGGGCAGTCAGTCCGATATCGCCATCTGGGTTCAACAGAACTTCGGCACCGGCAGCGGCGCGTGGTACCTGCTCTTCTACTTCGTGCTCATCGTCTTCTTCTGCTACTTCTACGTGTCGATCACCTTCAACCCTGTTGACGTGGCAGACGACATGAAGAAGTACGGCGGCTTCATTCCGGGTATTCGCGCAGGCAAGCCGACAGCGGACTACCTCGACTACGTGCTCACACGACTGACAGCGCCTGGCTCGATCTACCTCGGCTTGATCGCAGTACTGCCGGTCTTTGCCTTCGGACTTCTTGGAGTCTCCGGGCAGTTCATCTTCGGTGGCACAAGCCTGCTGATCATGGTCGGCGTTGGGCTCGACACGGTGAAGCAGATTGAATCGCAGCTCCAGCAGCGAAACTACGAAGGATTCCTCCGCTAGGAGCAGATATGCGACTCATACTCATGGGCCCACCTGGTGCGGGCAAGGGCACTCAAGCGATCTTCGTTGCTGAGAAACTGGGCATTCCGCACATCTCAACGGGCGATATCTTCCGCGCAAATGTTGGCGCTGGCACCCCGCTGGGCCTTGAGGCCAAGCGCTTCATGGATGCCGGTGAGTATGTCCCTGACGACGTCACCAATGCGATGGTGCGCGATCGGCTCACGCATGCCGATTGCACACCGGGCTTCCTGCTTGATGGCTACCCGCGGACCCTTGATCAGGTAGGTGAGCTCGACTCGATGCTCACCTCCACACCGATCGAGAAGGTCGTGGAGCTGACCGTCGATGTCGACGAGGTCGTCGGTCGACTCGTCAAGCGCGCGCTTGAGCAGGGACGCGCAGATGACAACGAGGATGTCATTCGCCGACGTCTTGAGGTCTATGCCGAGCAGACGGCACCGCTCACTGCGGTCTACGGACAGCGCGGTCTGCTTGTGCAGGTCGACGGCATGGGCGAGGTTGCCGATGTCACTGCTCGACTGCTCGCGGTCTTGAGCGAATAGCACCAACGATGTTTCGCAAGAAGGAATCAATCCAGATCAAATCGGCCGATCAACTTGCCGTCATGCGTCAGGCTGGCTTGGTTGTCGCACACGCACTGAAGGCTGTTTCCGAAGCGGTTGCCCCGGGTGTGACCACTGCTGATCTTGATGCGATTGCCCACCAAGTCATTCGCGATGCCGGCGCAACTCCATCCTTCCTTGGCTACCACGGCTATCCCGCGGCAATCTGTGCGTCGATCAATGAGGAGGTCGTGCACGGCATCCCGGGACCTCGCAGACTGCTCGAAGGCGATCTCATCTCAATCGATTGTGGGGCCATTGTCGATGGCTGGCATGGCGATGCCGCGGTCAGCGTCTTCGTGGGCGAGCCCAGCGAGCAGATCGCTGAACTCTCACGTGTCACCGAGGCCTCTCTGTGGGCCGGGCTTGCGCAGGCACGGGCAGGCCATCACCTGAGCGACATCAGCCACGCTGTCGAGCACTGCATCCGCTCGCAGAGCGAGTACGGCATTGTCGAGGAGTATGTCGGGCATGGCATCGGCACGTCGATGCACATGGCCCCACCGATCGCCAACTATGGGGCTGCCGGGCACGGACCCTTGCTGAAGGTCGGCATGGCCCTGGCCATTGAGCCGATGGCCACCCTCGGTTCTCCCGTCGTCGAAGTGCTGTCTGATGGCTGGACTGTGGTCACCAGTGATCGACTCTGGGCCTCGCACTGGGAGCACACGGTCGCGATCACCGAAGCTGGCCCATGGGTGCTCACTGCGCTCGATGAGGTTCGGTTGTAAGTGGCCAAGCTCATCTATGCAGCCATCTGCTCGCTGGATGGATTCGTCAATGATGCGAACGGAAATTTCGACTGGGCCATGCCTGACGAAGAAGTGCATGAAGCAGCCAATGCGCTTCAGCGCGGGATCGGCACCTATCTCTATGGCCGGCGCATGTACGAGATCATGCAGGTCTGGGGTGATTTCCCTGGGATCGATGGAGAGCCCGAAGTCGTTCGCGACTATGCCCAGATCTGGGCAGGGGCAGACAAGCACGTGTTCTCATCGACCCTCGCTGAAGTGAGCACTCCACGCACGCATCTGCATCGGGAGTTCACTCCCGAAGGGGTGCGCCGGTTGAAGGAGACTGTTTCCACTGATATCAGCATTGGCGGACCGACGATCGCTGCGGTTGCACTGCAGGCTGGACTGATCGACGAGATTCATCAATTCCTGCACCCGATCCTCATCGGTGGTGGCACACCTGTGTTCCCAGCCAGCTTTCGACAGGGTCTGGAGCTGCTGGGTGAGCGTCGATTCGACTCAGGAGTCGTGCACCTGCACCATCGGGTACTGACTGACTGATCTCCGCTACGAAATTCGCGCGCCTTCGTGATCAGTTCGGCGAGGCAAGGTACGCGCGCCAGCCACCGAATTCGCTGATGTCATGTGAAGTGTTCGCAGCACCGCTGTCGCAGGCGAATCCCTGAATGAGCGTCCCATCATCCAAGGTGACCTGACCCAGGTGCAGAGGCGGAGCCACTCGGGCG
>DNXA01000246.1 GCA_003506065.1 Actinomycetota bacterium | reverse complement strand
TCTTCTCATCTCGTCCCGAACTGACGCGTGAGCCGACGATCTATGCGTGTGTTCCCGATGATCCACTGATGCGGCCAGACGCGGAGCATGAATCGTGGTTCGTTCTGGTGAACGCGCCTCGGCACAGCGCCGCTGGTGAAGTCGGGACCATCAACTGGCAGACACCTGGCTTGGCAGCCGACTATGGCAATCAGGTGCTGGCTGCATTGGCTGCACGCGGCATGGATGTGCGCAGCCGGATCCTGTGGCAGCACATTCAGACGCCTGCCGATCTTGAACAGGACACGGCAGCGCCAGGTGGCTCCATCTATGGCATGGCCAGCCGCGGATCGATGTCGACCTTCAGAAGACCTGCAAACTCCTCGCCTGTGCCAGGTCTGTTTCTCGTCGGTGGCTCAGCGCATCCAGGTGGCGGACTTCCGCTGGTGGGGATGGGAGCGGAGTTGGTGGCAGAGACTATTGGTCGCGCAAGACGGTAGCTTCAATTCGATTGAGCAGGGCCCTGGGCCAAGAGGTCTTGGTCACCAGCGGCACGATCTCCATTGGCTCTCGCACCCACGTGGCAAGGCGTCCGTCCTTGGACAGGATGCGCAGCCGTTCTTCGGTGGCTACCCGCACGGACCCTGGGCACACCACCAGGATTCGATCGTTGGGACGCAGCCGAGAGTGCCCATCGATCGGAATGGGTTCGCCGTCGCGAACAATGAGTGAGACCACGGCCCCGCGAGGCATGCCAAGTTCGCTCAGGAAGATGCCGACAAGCCCAGACTCCTCTTGAATATCCATGGCCAGGACAACGGCATTCATCGCATCCAGGGGCGCGTTCTCCACCTCAAGCTCTGCTGCTTCATCGGGCAGGCTCAGCCCGAGTCTTCGAGCAATTGCCGGCAGGAATGGTGCTTGCAGCACCAGCAGGGCGAGCACCACAATCAGCGTGGCATCGAAGACTGTTGCGGATCCGTTGACTGCCAGCCCAAGTGGGATCGCTGCGAACACGATGGGCACTGCCCCACGCAATCCTGCGACACCGACGAATACTCGCTCCTTGAATCCCCAGCCAAAGGGGGTCAGCGAGACAAACGCCGCGAGCGGCCTCGCAAGCAGGACTGACGCGAGGCCAGCAACGACAGCGATGCCAAGAGCGGCCGGAAGGCGGTGAACATCCGCGAGCAGCCCCAGCATGACGAATAAGCCGATTTCAGATATCCAGCCAAGCCCATCAGCGAAGCCGATGATTGAACGGCGGTGTGGCAGGCGCGTTGCGGACCCCATCAATACCGCGGCGACATAGACCGCCATGAAGCCGGAAGTGTGCAGGACTGCGGCAGCCCCATAGGTTGCGATGAGCAGTGCCATCGCGGCAATCGGGTACAGCCCAACGGAAGGCAGCGCGAGGCGGGGCAGGAGCCAGCGCGAAGCGAAGCCGCCAAGAACGCCGATGACTGCGCCTCCGACGAGCTCCACCACGATAAGCAGCGCGATGGACCACCATGGATCAGTGCCGAAGGCGCCGCTGGCGATGACACTGACCAGCACGACCACTGGTGCATCGTTGAACCCTGCCTCGCCTTCAAGCAGGGTGCGCAGGCGCGGCGAGAGTTTGAGCTTGCGCAAGACAGAGAACACCGCGGCAGCGTCGGTAGCGGCGAGCACTGTGGCCAGCAGCAGGGCATTCTGCGTGTCCATCTTCATCAGGAAGATCAGCGGAATGGCCACGACGGTGATGCTGACCAGCACTCCAAGCGAAGCCAGCGCCAATGCAGGCCACAGCACTGGACGCAATTCACTGACGCGAGTCGTCAATCCGCCCTGAGCAAGAATCAGGATCAATGCGACGTAGCCCAGAATCACACCGAGCTCAGCGTCGTTGAAGCTCAGTTCCTCGAAGAAGGTGCCCAACAGCAAGCCCAGGCCCAGATACAGGAGAAGTCCAGGCACGCCCAGCCGACCCGCGAAGCGCACGCCGAGGATCGAAACAAGAACGATTGCGGCCCCAACAAGCAACGCTGGGGCAAGGGTCTCCAGCGTCATCAGCGACTACCGCGAACCCAGGCCCAGCGATTCGTACACCCGAGCCGTCGAGGTGGACCTGTTCAGTGTGTAGAAGTGCAGTCCGGGAGCGCCCTGCCCGAGCAGCTCATCTGAGAGCGATGTGGCAATCTCCACACCCAGTTCTCGAACTGCGTTCTCGTCATCCTTGATCACCTCAAAGCGACCGAGCAATTCCGACGGAAAGGCAGCGCCGGACAATTCCGCGAATCTGGAGATCTGCGCCACGTTGGTGACAGGCATGAGTCCAGGGATGATCGGAATCGTGCAGCCGTGCGACTGTGCGCGCTCGACCAAATCGAAGTAATCGCGCGCGCGGAAGAAGAACTGCGTGATGGCGAACTCCGCTCCCGCATCCTGCTTGGCAGCCAGCACTCGAGCATCAACCTCATGATCGATCGATGAAGGATGCCCGTCAGGGAAGGCCGCCACTCCCACAGTGAAGTCACCCAGACTCTTGATCAGGGCCACGAGTTCGTCCGCGTGCTCAATACCGTCCGGATGCGGGACCCACGGCGCCGAGGGGCCACCTGGTGGATCCCCCCGCAACGCCAAGATCGTGCGCACTCCCGCCGCCGCATACTCGGCAATGACCTCCCTGATCTCCTCACGTGTGGACGAGACGCATGTGAGGTGGCCTACCGGCATCAGGGTCGTCTGCTCGGCGATCTCTTCGGTGATGCGCACGGTGCGATCGCGGGTGGAGCCACCGGCGCCATAGGTGACTGAAACAAACGTGGGGCTCAATCGCTCCAGTTCGCGCACGGTCTGCCAAAGAGCGCGCTCCCCCTCGTCTGTTTTCGGCGGGAACAGTTCGAAGGAAAACGATTGCCCACCGGTCCGGAGGACTTCAGCCAAATTGGCGCTCTTGGCTGCGTGGGTCATGGCGCTAAGCCTAAGGGGCGTGGAGTTCGCGAACCTTTAGGCTCAGTCATCATGCAGCCAATCACGGATCAGTCCTGGGATCCTGCGCAATTTCGCAAGGCCGTGCAGGCCAACGTCGAGCAAGTGCTGCTCCAAGAGCGGTCAACTCTGGCGGCCATCAGTCCTGATCTGGATTCCATGATGAGCGCTTTGACCGGTCTGATGAACGGGGGCAAGCGCTTGCGACCCGCATTCTGCTATTGGGGATGGCGTGCAGTAGCGCAGTTCGAGGATCGAGCAGAGTTCGACGAGCAGATGCTTCGAGCCGCTGCGTCACTGGAATTCCTCCAAGCCTGCGCGCTGATTCACGACGATGTGATGGATGGCTCTGATACCCGTCGTGGACTGCCTGCCGCGCATCGCAGTTTCCAAGCCGAGCACGAGACCGAACATCGCACGGGCAGTTCTGAAATGTTCGGCATCGGGGCAGCGATCCTGCTTGGTGATCTCTGCCTTGCTTGGGCCGATCAGCTCCTGTTCGACTCAGGCATGCCTGCGCCGTCGCTGCTGCGCGCAAAGCCGATCTTCGACGTCATGCGAACCGAGCTCATGGCTGGGCAGTATCTGGATCTGCTCGCGCAGGCCCGCGCCGAAGTCTCCCTTGAGCAGGCGCGCACGGTCGTGCAATTCAAGTCAGCGAAATACACCATCGAGCGACCGCTGCATCTTGGTGCAGCACTGGCCGATGCCAGCCCTGCAATATTTGCCGCGTACACCGACTTCGGCCTGGCCTTGGGTGAGGCCTTCCAATTGCGAGATGACGTCCTGGGAGTCTTCGGGGATCCGGCCGCTACTGGCAAGCCCGCTGGCGACGATCTGCGCGAGGGCAAGCGCACGGTGATGATTGCCCTGGCATTCGCACGCGCCGATCCGCGGCAGGCGGCAGTCCTGCAGGCGAATCTGGGCAATCGGCTGCTCACTATCGAGGAAATTGAGCAAACGCGACAGATCCTGGTCGACACGGGCGCACTCGAGGCGACCGAGGAACTCATTTCACTTGGCACTGCCGCAGCCCTCACTGCACTTGAGCAGGCACCCGTCAACGACGAGGGCCGAACAGCACTCATCACCTTGGTGGATGCAGCAACGCGACGGGCCAATTGAGTTGAGGATCAATCCCCTCGCACCAATGAGGCAGGTCGAGGGAGCAACGCAGGAAGTGGTGATCGTCGGAGCTGGCCTGGGCGGTCTCAGTGCCGCGATGCACCTCGCCGGGGGTGGTCGCTCAGTGACCGTCCTCGAACGCGAACTCATCCCAGGTGGCAGAGCCGGGCGAAAGACGATCAGCACTCCGGAAGGCAACTACGAGTTCGATACCGGTCCAACGGTATTGACGATGCCCGATCTCATTGCGGATTGCTTCCACGCCATCGGCGAGGAGCTGTCCGACTGGCTCACCCTTGAACCCTTGGACTCCTTGTACCGGGCGTTCTATCCAGATGGCTCGGTGATGAACGTCTATGCCGATACCGAGCGGATGGCGCAGGAGATCACCGGAGTGATCGGCCCTGAGGAGGCCGCCGGATACCGGCGTTATGTGGACTTCGTCTCGGAGTTGTATCGCTATGAGATGGGCGATTTCATCGACCGGAACATCGACTCACCCTTGGATCTGCTCACCACCAATCTGGCCCGCCTGACAGCGATCGGCGGCTTCCGACGCCTCGCTCCGAAGGTTGCGCAATACCTGAAGGATCCCAGGACCCAAAGAGTCTTCTCATTCCAATCCATGTATGCCGGGCTGTCGCCATACGACGCACTCGCGATCTATGCAGTCATCGCCTATATGGATTCTGTCGCCGGTGTGTTCGTGCCCAAGGGCGGGATGCACGCGGTGCCTCAGGCCATGGCTGCGGCTGCGCAGGCACACGGAGTCACGTTCAGATACGGGGTTGATGTCGCGTCGGTCGAGCGTGCACATGATCGAGCAACCGCAGTGATCACTACCGAGGGCGAGCGGATCGCAGCTGATGTCGTGGTGCTCAATCCCGACGTGCCCGTCGCATTTCGCGAACTGCTCGGCCTGGAGCCTTGGTCGATTCGTCGACTGAAGTACTCGCCATCATGCTTCCTGATGCTGGCCGGATCCTCAGCGCACTACGAGGCGATCGCACATCACAACATCCACTTCGGTCGGGCCTGGCGTGGAGTGTTCGATGACATCATCAAGGATCGCCGGCTGATGAGCGACCCAAGTCTGCTGGTCAGCAATCCAACTTTCTCGGATCGCGCTCTTGCCCCACCCGGCAAGGAGATCTACTACGTGCTCCTGCCCACGCCGAACCTCGACGCCGATATTGACTGGACAGTTGAGAGCCCGCGCTATCGGGAAGAGGTCTGCCGACTCCTGGAGGCTCGTGGCTACCGAGATTTCACGGCAAATATCCAGGTCGAAGACATCACGACCCCGCTGGACTGGCAGCATCGAGGCATGGAGCGCGGCGCCCCCTTCGCATCGGCCCACACCTTCCTGCAGACCGGCCCTTTTCGACCGAGCAACCTCTGGGGGCAGAACATCGTCTTCACCGGATCCGGCACCCGGCCCGGGGTCGGGGTTCCGATGGTCCTGGTCTCGGGGAAACTTGCTGCGGAACGCATCATGGGAGTCTCAACCCCGCGCAGGACTTCATGAGTGAGCTTGCGGCCCCCGCGTCGCTGCCGACTTCACATCTCGTCCTTCGCCATGGCCTGCCCGGGCTCCTGGGAACCACGTGCATTGCCATCGGGGCCCTGGGAGTGGGCTGGCTGCCCGGCACCACCGAACTGCTGACGACTCCAATCGTTGATTCCATGCGCAGCTCCACCACAGGTTCGATGATTGCGCGAAGCCTGGTACTGGTCGGCTTGGCCGTACTGCTGCAGGCCTGGCTGCTGATTGGAGCAGATCTTCTGCACGTGGGCGCTTGGCCAATTCGCCAACTGCGCTGGGTCCTGGCGATGTGGGCAGCTCCGCTGGTGCTCGCGCCGCCGTTGTTCAGTCGCGATGTCTATTCCTATTACGCACAGGGCCGCCTCTTCGAGGCTGGGTCGGATCCGACAACGGTGGGGGTCGGCAGCCTGCC
>DNXA01000036.1 GCA_003506065.1 Actinomycetota bacterium | reverse complement strand
CTGCTGTCTGAGGGCCGTCTGCTGAACCTCGGCAACGCGACCGGTCACCCCTCGTTCGTGATGAGCAACTCCTTCACCAACCAGGTGCTCGCGCAGATCGAGCTGTTCACCAAGCTCGATCAGTATCCGCTCGGTGTCTACACCCTGCCCAAGCACCTTGACGAGAAGGTTGCGCGTCTGCACCTTGATGCACTTGGAGTTGGCCTGACTGAGCTCACCAAGCAGCAGGCGGAGTACCTCGGCCTTGATGTTGCTGGGCCGTACAAGCCGGACCACTACCGCTACTGATTCTCAACTCAATGAGGGGTGGATGCCGGTTTCGGCATCCACCCCTCATTTGATTTTATGACTGAAGAAACTCCTGCATCTGCGCAATCTCGGCCTGCTGCGCGGAGATGATCCTCTTCGCCAGAGCCGCCACGTCAGGGTTCGAGGAGTCCTCAACCGCCTGGGCCATGTCTATTGCGCCTTCATGGTGAGCGATCATCAGTTCGGCGTACAGCCGGTCGAATGTCGCACCCTTGGCAGCGGCCAACTTGTCCATGTCCTCGTCAGACACGATGCCCGACATGCCATGAGCCCCATGGGCGTTCATGGCATCCATCATCGTCATGCGCGGCATGCCCCAACTGTCCAGCCAGCCGGCCATCATTTCGATCTCTGGCTGCTGGGCATTCTGAATCGTTTTCGCGAGATCCTTGATGAATGTCGAGGACGCGCGTTCTGGGGCCAGCTGTGACATCTCCACCGCTTGCTCATGATGAGGAATCATCATCTGGGAGAAGGCGATGTCACCAGCCGAGGCCTCGTCGCCATCGTTGTCCATCATCTGGCCTGAGTTGCCCGGGCTCGACTGATTCATCATGTTGTTCGGTGTATTGGAATTCGTATCGCTTGAGCATGCCCCGAGCGATAGAGCCGCGAAGAGCGAGAGAGCACAGACTGCTCCCAGTTTCGTCTTGGTGTTCATGTTGAGCCTTTCAGTTATGGGGGAGGTGAGATGTGGGCGCGAAATCAGCGCACATCACGTCCGCGAAACTGAAAGTGCGAGCAGATTGGGAGGACCTGGCGGCCACAGCTGCCTGATGCGAATGAAATTCTGCAGAGTGCGTTCGCGGACTCGCAGCCAGTCCTTGGGTGATTGAGGACGGAGCAGAATGAGAAAGGCGAGGATTGCCAAGCACATGGCAAGCAGGCACGCGCACCCGATGAGCAGGTTGTCAGTTGCCGGACTGTCGATGATGCCGCTCTCGTGTGAAATATGCGCCATCGGCATCGCTGCAGTTGATGCATGCTGACCAGCTGAGGTCGCCGAATATGACGGTGCCGTCTCATCACATTGAGCAATTGAAAGGTGGTGCATGGAGACCATCCCGAGGAACAAGGCCACGATGGCCAAGAGCCTCATCAGCCCGGCCCGCTGACTCCTGTGCACCCGCCAATTGTGCGCCTTGCTTGGTGCTGCATTGCCACCGGCTCGCATGAGTGCACGTAACTGCGTCATGATCACCTCGATGCCATATTCAAGAATCCCTCGGGCGGCCTTGCTCCCTGCCCTCCTGCTCTGCGTGCTTGTGAGCGGTCTTGAAGCGGTCGGCGCCGAGCCAGAGCCCACATCCCAACTGATCGGCACGTCGGTGAAGGGTCGTCCGATCACTGTGACCCACCTCGGTTCTGATGCAGCACCGATCCGCATTGTTGTCCTGGGACAGATGCATGGAAACGAGCCGGCAGGCCGGCGAGTGGTGAGCTTGCTCCAGGCGCGTGAACTTCCTGACGGGGTGCAGCTCTGGCTGATTTCGACGATGAATCCGGATGGCTCAGCGCTAGGCACCCGGCGCAATGCGCACAAGGTTGATATCAATCGCAACTTCCCCAATCACTGGAAGACCAGCAAGAGGCGATCCCCGTACTACGCCGGTGCTCGCGCTGCCAGCGAACCAGAGACGCAGGGGCTGATCACCTTCCTTGAGGCCGTGCAGCCAACTGCAGTGCTCTCCTTCCATCAGGCCTACGGGATGGTCGATGACGTGTATCCGCGCGGGCGGGCAGCGGCGAAGAAGTTGGGGGCCCTGCTGGGCTTGCGCACTGGAGTCGTGCCCTGTCGGGGGGTGTGCAATGGGACGTTGACCGGTTGGGTGAACAACGAACTGCAGGCGATAGGCATCACAATCGAATTGCGATCCAAGGTGACACCCGCGGGTGCCAGGCGCGCGGCTTCGGCTGTCATCGGCCTGGGGGCGTGGCTCGCTGACTCTGTAGTTCCGGTACCCACGCAAAGCCGGACGCCCGTGCCGACCGCTGTTCCCACACCTGAACCGAGCGCGCCGGCGCCGGCTCCTAGTGAATCTGCACCTGCAAGTCCTGCATGAGCCTGTCGAAGGCATCGACAACCGTTGGGTCGAAGTGCGTGCCAGATCCGGCACGGATGTGTGCCAGTGCCTCTGGCATTGGTAGCGCCGGGCGGTAGATCCGCTCTGATGTCAACGCATCGAAGACATCGATGACGGCGAACATGCGTGCCCACAGTGGGATCTCCTGCCCCCGAAGTCCTTGCGGGTAGCCAGTGCCGTCCCATCGTTCGTGGTGGCAGTAGGGGATCTCCATCGCGTCCTTGAGAAACGCAATCGGCGCGAGAATGCTCATCGCAATCTCCGGATGCTGGCGCATGAGCACCCACTGCTCCTCATCCAGCGGACCAGGAAACTGCAGCACTGCATCTGGCACGCCGATCTTGCCGATGTCATGCAGGAGTGCACCTCGGTAGATCGTCGGGAGGTCGCTCGCCGATACATTCATGGCCCTGGCAAGCATCACCGTCAGTGAGGCGACTCGCTGGGAGTGCTGAGCCATGTCAGGCTCGCGGGCATCCATGGCCATGGCCCATCCCAGGAGGCTCTCATCCCAGGCCTGCTCAAGCTGCTCGGCTGAGGATGCCAGCTTCTTGATGTACAGATGCACGGCAAGAAAGAGCACGACAGCGGAGATGCTGACGAACACCAGCCCCTTTGCTGAGTGGACCCAGGTGGCGAAGTCGCTGTGCGGAAGCATCCAATCCACCAGCCGATCTGAACTGATGATCCACAGAATCGACGCCAGCAGGTAGATCGCGGCGATCTTCGCGGCGAAGTCGAAGTGTCGGGGGACCAGCGCCTGTCTTGGCGCATGCAGTTCGGGGATCGGCACGCGAGGGGTGTAGGTGTTCATGGGCACCTCCCGTCATCCCGGTGTTCGGAGTCAGGCCTCCTGTTCCACGGACGGTACTGCGCATTACCGTCTCTGGATAGGGATATGGCAGAACTGGGACAACGTTTGACGAACATACGATTGTCGGATGGACCCAATCCTCGGCTTGGCAACCGTCATTTTTCCAACGGCCGATCTGTCCGCCTCCAAGGCATGGTGGCAGCAGGCCTTGGGCAAGGAACCGTATTTCGATGAGTCCTATTACGTTGGGTTCGAACTCAACGGCTATGAACTGGGCATCAATCCGGGAGCGCCGTTGGAGAACGGGCCGGTTGCCTATCTGCGTACTGAGAACATCGTCCGAACGTTCTCGCATTTCATTGACAACGGCTGCACCATTGTTGGTGGCATCAGTGCCGTTGGCGAAGGCATTCGCGTGGGTGAATTGCGCAACCCGGACGGATTCGTGTTCGGCGTGATCGAGAATCCGAACTTCGCTGCTTGAGTTCAGGCGCGCAGAACCTAGATCTCGCGAATCGTCAGGATGGTCACGGTCTGGCCACCGGTGACAGCAGTTGATGTGCTCGCGGAAGCTGAACTCGTGGAGCCATCAGGCTTGCGAATCTCGACTCGGCCATCGGTCGGAACGTTGTAGGTCGAACCGACAGTGACGCCGATGCCGAGCAAGGCCTGCGCGCTCGGATTCGCATGCAGAATCGTCTGGTCCTCGGACAGCACGAGCACTCCGTCACTCATAGTGGCAATGACATGGGTGAACGGCTCGGTAGCCATGTTCATGCGATCTTGTTGACGGGCGGATTCGCTGTTCTCGGCTCGCCTGATTGCTCGTTCGCTGACCAGCGACAGCACGATGGCCAACACGGTGATGAACAAGGTGAGCACTAACTCGGCGGTGATGACGAACTTCCAGTTGTCATTGCCTCGGTTGGTGGCTTGCGTGAGTCCCAGATTCGCGGCGGCTATGGAGAGGGC
>DNXA01000043.1 GCA_003506065.1 Actinomycetota bacterium | reverse complement strand
ACTCATGCGCTACTACCTGAACGAGGAGCCGATCCTTCCCAATGTCGACACCTACGACCTGAGCGACCCCGATCAACGCGAGCATGTGATCCACAACATCGAGAGCATGGTCGTGAAGCCTGCCGGTGGTTCTGGCGGATACGGCCTAGTGATGGGCCCGTCTGCAACAGAGAAGGAACTTGTCGGTGCGATCGCGGCGATCAAGGAGGATCCACGTGCGTGGATTGCACAGCCGGTTGTGCGTTTCTCGACCTATCCCACTGTTGTTGAAGATGGCGTCATCAAGCCACGCCACGTTGATCTGCGTCCATTCGCCGTCAACGACGGCACGAATGTCTACGTGCTCCCAGGCGGCTTGAGTCGCGTTGCACTCCCCGAAGGCAGCCTTGTCGTGAACTCAAGTCAAGGCGGCGGATCCAAGGACACCTGGGTGCTGGAAGACACGCAGACGGTCGATCGACCCGTCCCACGCGAGGTCCCGCGCGCAGCGATGGTCGATATGGATATCCCCGATCGAGTCGACGCACCGGTGGCCCACGATGAGCGCATGCTGCAGCAGGAGCGCCAGCAACAGCAGCAAGGTGGTGGGCCATGCTGAGCCGCATCGCAGAGTCCTTCTTCTGGCTGGGTCGCTACATCGAACGGGCAGAGGGCACCACGCGCATTCTCAGCGAGCACTACCAGCTCATCGTCGAGGATCAATCGATCTCCGAGCCAATGGCGTGCGCGATCCTGCTCGATGCGCTCTCGATGCCGCACATCGGCGTGGAAGACGGGCTACTGCTTGTTCGCAGCGTTGTTGGCGAAACAGGTCTGCCAGCCACCATCACCGGAGCTGTGAGTGCCGGACGTGACAACGCCCGCGCTATTCGAGATTCGCTCTCTGCTGACACCTTCGAGGCATTGAACGCTGCACACCTGTTCCTGTCTCGCGGGCTCACCCATTCTTCAAGCCCGGGCGTCGGACTGCACCGCATCCTCGAACGCCTGTTTGTGGTCAACGGAGTCATCGACTGGACGATGTCTCGCGATGAGGCCTACTACTTCATGATGCTGGGTCGACAGATCGAGCGCATCGACATGATGGGGCGATTGCTGGCGATGCGCCACGAACAACTGTGGCCCAACTCCGGACCGGTGGCAGTGCTGCGAGCAGCAGGCGCACTCTCGGCATTCCTGCGAACGCGGGCACCTTTGCAAGGCACCGATGTTCGCAAGTTCCTGGTGCTCGATGAAGCCTTCCCTCGATCGATGCGCGTCTGCGCAGGCGACGCTGAACTCGCAGTACGCGAACTCGAACGTCGAGGGGTGGGCGATGGCGGCACTCTGCTTCGCGAGGTCGGCATGCTGCGCTCAGCTCTGGAATACACCACAAGTGATGACCCCAAGGAGATCGACCGACTCATCTCTGAGTCACGACAAGCCGCTGTTCGCGCATCTGATCAAGTCAACCGTGCCTTCTTCCGCCAGCACGGCACCCTCGTCTGGAGCCACTGATGACTGCCGAGCCAACGATGGACACCCCCCGCGTGGGACGTCGCCTACAGATCTCCCACCACACCGGGTACCAGTACTCCGCGCCAGTTGAGGCCTCGTTCAATGAAGTGCGCATGACCCCGATAAGTGAAGACGGGCAGGTGCTGCTCAGTCACAGCCTCATGGTCGAGCCGTACGCCACCGTGCAGACCTACACCGACTACTGGGGAGCACTCGTCGAATGCTTCGACGTGCACACTCCACACCGAATGCTGCAGATCACTTCGGTGAGCACCGTTGACATTCCTCCGATGAAAGAGCCCAAAGAGGGTGGCTCCTGGCACAGCGTGCACAGCATGGAGACGCAGGAACGCTGGGCCGAGTATCTGACCAACACCACCTACGTTGACTCTCCCGACGAGGATCCCTCCCGCTTGGCCATCGTGCGCGAGCTCCGTCATGTCGGCAGTCCTGCCATTGCAGTGCGAGGGGCGATGGAAGCGGTTCGCAGCCAGATCGTGTACACGCCGGGGGCAACGACTGTCTCAACCACGGCAGGGCAGGCCTGGGCCCACGGGCGCGGGGTTTGTCAGGACTTCACTCATGCGATGCTCTCGATCCTTCGGGCCCTGCAGATCCCGGCTCGCTACGTCAGTGGCTACCTGCACACTGAGAAAGCAGCCATGGGCATGACCGTGGTCGGCGAATCGCACGCCTGGGTTGAGTATTGGGATCAAGGCTGGATTGCTGTTGATCCCACGAACAACCGCAGTGTGGGAGCCGCACATGTGGTGGTGGCACGCGGTCGTGACTATGGCGATCTTCCACCACTCAAGGGCATCTACGCGGGCGGAAGAAGCGGCGCTCTGGGCGTCACCGTTGAGATCACGCAAATAGCGAATTGATCTCGGGGTCAGTCGATTACAACCGGACGCGCCCCTACTCCCCACACCACGTAGTTCCACATCCAGTTCGCCACCACGCTCGTGCGATTGCGTCCGCCAGCAAGGTAGAACACGTGCAGCCCGAGCCAGGCCATCCAGGCGATGGTTCCATGCAACCGCAATCCCTTGGCCTCCACCACGGCGCGACGCCGACCGATGGTGGCCATCTGACCCTTGTCCTTGTACTTGAAATCCGTCAGCGGCTGACCCGCAGCCTGGGCCTTGATCTGCGCCGCCACATGTCTGCCCATCTGCATTGCGACAGGCGCAATCATCGGCAGCGGTCGCCCCTCTGGTCCATCAAGGCAGGCCGCGTCACCGATGATCCACACGTGATCAACGAGCTCCAGAGTCGGCTTGACGCGCAGTCGATTTGACCGATCCGCCACGCCGAGCGAGGCCCATTCCTCATGTGCTGCAACGCCAGCAGCCCACACGATCGTGCCGGCAGCCAGCACCTCACCGGACTTGAGGTGGACGTCGTTGGGATACATGCGGTCCACAGCAGCATCAACCATCACACGCGCGCCCAAGTCCTCCAGTTCTGACTTCGCATGAGCACTGGACTTCTCCGTGAAAGAGGGCAGCAGCCGTGGACCAGCTTCGACAAGAGTCACACTCGCCGCATCCGCAAGGTCAGGGAACTCACGCTTGATCGAGCGCTGAAGTTCCGCGACGGCCCCGGTGACCTCTACTCCTGTTGGACCGCCGCCAACAACGACGACGCGCAGGTGCTCCTTGGGTCGATGTCCGTTCTCGATCTCCTCGTAGATCGAGAGCAGCTGATTGCGAATGGCCCTGGCCTGACCCATCGTCTTCATCTGCAAGGCATTCTCGGCAACCCCTGTAACGCCGAAGGTGGTCCCAGTGCTGCCTGTTGCCAGCACNNTCGATGCGCACGACATCGCCACGTCGAAAATCAACGCCGGGAATGGCACCACGAACGGAGAAGGCGATGTCGTCCTCTGACAGTCCTCCGGTTGCCACCTGATAGAGCAGCGGAGCGAAGAGCTGGTACGGATTGCGATCAATCAGCGTGACGTGCACGGCTTTGGATTTGCTGAGCTCACGCGCACATCGAAGCCCGCCGAAGCCCGCACCAACGATGAGTACTTTGCGCGGAGTGCTGTCGACATCGCTCATGCCATTACCCATGCCACTGGATTGCGATGTCACTAGGCAGGGGTGGTCGCATCAAGCCGAGCCTGCTGCACAGCAGAAAGCTCAACTGTCGCTGACTTCACGATTGAATCCACCGTTGCGGGCTTGGTCGCTCCTGGAATCGGAATCACCACAGGGGACATCGCCAAGAGCCATGCCAGAGTCGTTTCCTGCGCTGTGGCCCCAACCTCCGCGCCGACTTCGGCAAAGTCCTTGTACTTCGAACCGACCTCGCTGGCTTCATTGGATCCACCAAGGGGTGACCAGGGCAGGTAGGCGATGCCGAGATCTGAGCAGTGATCAAGGGCATCGCGATGCTCACGGAACCGTGGAGAGAACTGATTCTGAACCGAGACGACACCGTTGTCCTTGGGTCCGCCAAGGATCCCAATAGCGATGTCGATCTGTGCCTTGCTTGCATTGGACAGACCGATTCGGGCGACCAAACCTGCCTCCTTCAATGAAAGCAACGTGCGCATCTGGTCCGCGTAATCAAGTTCGGGATCGGGACGATGGTGCTGATAGAGCTGAATCTGTGAAACCTCAAGGCACACCAGGCTCTTCTCGCAGGCAGCCCGCAGTCCAGCTGGTGAGGAATCCGAACCGAAGATGCCACCAGATTCGCGCGTGATGCCGCCCTTGGAGGCCACGAGGATGGCGCTGAGGTCAGCAGACCCTGTGTAGGTGCGCAAGGCCTCTGCGACCAGCATCTCGTTGTGGCCGATGTCGCGTGCAGACGGGGCATAGATGTTTGCCGTGTCGATGAGGGTCACGCCCAGATCAAGAGCACGATGAATGGTCGCCACCGCCTGCTCCCGCTTGTCGAGCATCCCTGGGAAGGACATCGGCATGCCGCCCACTCCAACCGCAGAAACGAGCAGGTCACCGATAGCGCGCTGGGGCAAAGTCACGAGCGGAGTCTAGCGGCGTGATTCAGTTGAGTGCCTCGGCAGCGAGGATCCACTCAGCCTCCAGGCCGTCTCGTTTGGCACTCATCTGCTGGAGCTTTCGATTCAATTCCTCGAGCAGATCGTGGCTGGTTGACATCTCGGCCATTTGGCCATGAATCGTTGCCTCATCGGTGTCCAGTCGGGCAAGGGATCGTTCAATGCGAGCCAGATCCTTCTCCAGCAGTCGGCGTTCGGCCGCGTTCGACTGGCCCTTCTTTGGCTGCGACGACTCTGCTTGACCACGAGCTGCTCGACGACGCTGGATGAATTCGTCGACTCCACCAACCAAGTGAGCAAGTCCCCCATCACCCAGCAGTGCATAGGTGTCATCGCAGACCCGCTCAAGGAAATAGCGGTCATGGGAGATCACGATCAGCGTTCCGCCAAAGCTGTCCAGCAGATCCTCAAGCGCGGTGAGGGTCTCAACATCGAAATCGTTGGTCGGCTCATCGAGCACCAGCACGTTTGGGCCGCCCATGAGCAGCCGCGTCAGTTGCAGTCGACGCCGCTCACCGCCTGAGAGATCTCCTACTGGAGTCCACTGGCCGTCAGTGCCAAATCCCAGGCGCTCGCACAGTTGTGACGCTGTCAGCTCGCGGCCCTTGCCGATCTCCACCCGGTTGGCCACCTTCTCCACGGCCTCGAGCACCCGCCACGCGGGATTCAGTTCCTCCAGGTGCTGAGACAGATAGGCCGGCTTCACTGTCACTCCAGTGATCAGCTTGCCCTTGGCGGGAGGCAGCTCACCGAGCAGCAGCCTGATGAGCGAGGTCTTGCCCGCGCCGTTTGCCCCGAGCAGTCCTATCCGATCCCCAGGCCCGATATTCCAGGTCACCTGTTCGAGCAGAGTGCGCCCAGCGACATCCATCGTCACATCGCGAATCTCGAAGACCGATTTGCCCAGGCGGGCACCAGCAAAGGCCAGCAGTTCGGTCGTGTTGCGAGGGGGCGGCTCGCCCTCGATCAACTCATTGGCGGCGTCAATGCGGAATTTGGGCTTTGAGGTTCGAGCTGGCGCACCGCGCCGCAGCCACGCCAACTCCTTGCGCAGCAGATTCTGCCGTCGAGCCTCGGAGGAAGAAGCCTGTCGATCACGTTCTGCCTTGGCCAGCACATATGCCGAATAGCCGCCGTCGTATTCCTCGACCTTGCCAAGCACGACTTCCCAGGTGCGCTCGCACACTGCATCCAGGAACCATCGATCATGCGTGACGACAACGATCGCGAGCTTTGGTCGGGATTTGAGATGGTCGACAAGCCAGGCGATGACATCGACGTCGAGGTGGTTGGTCGGCTCATCGAGCAGCAGCAGATCGCATTCGGTGATCAGCGCCCGAGCCAACTGGACTCGTCTGCGCTCACCTCCCGACATCGTCGCGATGCGAGACTGCAGAAGCTCATCGCTGAAACCGCCCAGCAGACCATTGAGCACTTCTCGTACGCGGGCATCCGATGCCCACTCGTGAATGGGTCGACCTGGCACGACAACACTTGCAACCGTCGCATCCGGATCGGGCGAGTCGATTTGGAGGACCATCTCCACATGTACGTCTGAGCCGACGGTCACGCGTCCGGCATCAACGGGTTCAACGCCCGTGAGCACATGCAGCAGCGTGCTTTTGCCCGCACCATTGCGTCCGACGACGGCAATTCGCTCGCCGGC
>DNXA01000193.1:8261-9077 GCA_003506065.1 Actinomycetota bacterium | reverse complement strand
TCGTTGGACGCCTGACTTGCCATAGATGTCATCACCGCGAGCCTGGACGAGGGCTCGAATTCGGGCTGGCAGCACCTGCAAGTCCCCGCCACCCGGATAGCCGATGGCCACTGCATCGGAACCGGATTCCGGTGGGGTCGTGCGCAGTGCCAGCGCTCTCACTGAGTTCGCATCGATGCGCAAGGCCGCAACATCGAGCTGCGGATCGAAGTAGACGATCGACGCGGGCCAGCGCTGATCTCCCACTTGCACCTCAGGCTCCGTGACACCTGCAACGACATGGGCGTTGGTGAGCACGAAGCCCTCACCAACAAAGAACCCGGAGCCAGAAAGGCTGGTGCTGCATGCTGGCGCAACTCCGACGATACGCGCGACCGAAAGTGCCGACTGCTGGATCGCGGGTGAGGCAAGGAGGGAGTCATCTGGCGCTGAAACCTCAGGGCCAACAATCTCGGCCAGTGTTGAGAACACCCGCGGAAGGGCACCATCACCGACGGCGTCTCGCAGTTGGATGAATGCATCACGCACCTGATCTGGCACGATCGCGTCCAAGGTCGTCACCACTTTTGACTGCTGGATCATTGACGTTGCCTCGGTCCGCGGCAGCATCGCGATGGCACTTGCCAGAATCCAGGTCATCACCGCAAGTGCGAGCACATTGAGTGCTGCACCCAGGGCGTTGTCGACAATTCGTGCGGGACTCCACGTGATGGCATCGCGCAGGAAACGTCCAAGGATCGAAGTCAAGGCCTGCCCGAGCAATGCCGAGAGCAGGATCGCTCCGATCAGGATCACCGCACGCATCACCCCTTCGCT
>DNXA01000193.1:0-8140 GCA_003506065.1 Actinomycetota bacterium | reverse complement strand
GCAGTGCGCACGAGTGCAGCAGCCTTGACCGGATCGGTGGGGCCCTCGCCGTAGGACGGACACCATCGGGCCAGGGTGCAGGCGCCACAGGCCGGCCGAATCGCATGGCATCGTCGCCGCCCATGCCAGATCACCAGTTGTGAGGCCTTGGTCCAATCCTTCTTCGGCCACAGGATCATGAGGTCGCGCTCAACCTTGATCGGATCGGTGTGCGTGGTCCATCCAAGCCGCCGAGCCAGTCGGCCCAGATGGGTGTCCACGGTGATGCCGGGCAATCCGAATGCCTCGCCCAGCACCACGTTTGCAGTCTTGCGACCCACCCCGGGCAGGGTGACCAACTGCTCAAGGGTCATCGGCACCTCACCGTCAAAGCGTTCACAGAGCTGCTGTCCCAGGCTCTGCAGGGTTGCGGCCTTGGCCCTGAAGAAGCCGGTCGGGTGAATGATCCGCTCGATCTCGGCCCGGTCGGCCGCTGCGAACTGTGCCGCAGACCGGTAGCGGGCGAAGAGCTCAGGTGTCACCTTGTTCACTCGGCCGTCTGTGCTCTGGGCGCTCAACACTGTGGCAACAAGCAACTGAAGAGGGGTAGTGAAATCCAACTCGCACTTCACGTCGGGGTACTGCTCCTCCAGGGCACGGAAAACTGCGCGAAATCGCCGCTTTTGTGTTGCCAGCTCCACCATCCCAACAGCGTAGGCGTCCGGTTCATGGCCAGCCGTGTACCGGGGCGGCCGTTGATGCGTCAGAATGTGCATGTGGACGAAGTCGTGATGGGTGCCCCCTTGTTCGCAGCGTTGGATATCGAGGGTGCCACGGCACTGCGTGCCTCCCTCGTTGAACGCACTGTCGTCAAGGGAGAAGTCCTCTTTGCGGAGGGTGAGCCAGGCGACCGCATGTACGTCATTGTTGACGGCAAGGTCAAGCTGGGCCAGACCTCAGTTGATGGTCGCGAGTCACTGCTTGCAGTGCTGGGCCCTGGTGAGATGTTCGGTGAACTCAGTCTGTTCGATCCAGGCCAGCGCACATCGACTGCCACAGCACTCACCGACGCCGTGGTGCTTGGTCTTGGCAATGATCAACTGCGCCCGTGGCTCGCTGGTCGCCCAGAGGTCGCAACCGCGCTACTCCAGGCACTCGCGCGTCGACTGCGCCGCACCAATGAGGCGATGGCCGATCTCGTGTTCTCCGACGTGCCCGGACGTGTTGCCAAGGCATTGATGGATCTCGGTGAGAAGTTCGGCACCATCACTCCCGAAGGCTTGATGGTCACCCACGACATGACCCAAGAAGAGCTCGCGCAACTCGTTGGCGCCTCGCGTGAAACCGTGAACAAGGCGCTGGCTGATTTTGCTCAGCGCGGATGGATCCGACTCGAATCCCGTCAGGTGCTAATTCTCGACGTCGAGCGGCTTGGTCGGCGGGCTCGTTAGATCCTCGTCTGTGGTGAACTGACCCAGGCCTTGCAAGTGCAGCAATTGCGCCTTCACTGACTGCAAGGCTGCCTCACGAAGCTTTTCCGGAGTTCCGGCGTACACCCGATCGAGCACTTCAACGGAGGTACGAAGGCCCGAGCTCGTCGCGATGCGAACCTCTTCGAGCCGAGCAACCCGGTGCTCGTAGTAGCCAAGCAGAATTTCATCGGGAGCATTCAGCGCCGGTCCGTGACCTGGCAGCAGCCAGGCAGTCTGGTTCTCAGCAACTGCCTCGCGCATTCGCAGCAGACTGTCGAGATAGGCACTGACATTGCCATCGGGGGCGGAGATCACTGCGGTGCCACGTCCCAGGACTGTGTCGCCCGTCAGCATGGTGTTGTCATGAGACATCAGGAAACTGACGCTGTCACTGGAATGCCCAGGTGTGGAGACCACGCGCAACTCAGTCTGATCAACCACAATCACATCCCCCGCATCAAGGCCTTCTGCCCCGAGGCGAAACTTCGGATCGGCTGCACGCACATAGGTCTTGGTCTGCTCGGCAAGGGATCGTGCTCCGGCTGAATGATCCGAATGACGATGCGTCAGCAGGACGGCGCCGATTTCAGCATCCCGCAATTCAGCAGCAGCCAAGATCGCCTCGAAGTGGCCTTTGTCTTCAGGGCCAGGGTCGATGACGATGCACTTGCGCGAACCCGGCACATGCAGCAGCCAGGTGTTGGTGCCGTCCAGGGTCATCACATTGGGATTGTGGGCAAGTACGCATACGGCACTGTCGGTGACAGAGCCACCTTCCCAAGACGCGTGTGAACCAAGGAACGGCAGCGGACGACCACTCATGCTGAACTGCTGGTCTCTGTGGGCGGCGTAGGTCGGTTGCTCGTGAGAATCTCCCCAGTGCGGTCGTGGACGATCGAAAAACTGGTTGAGCCATCCTCATGCACATGCAGCCGATCCATCCGCGGCACGATCTCGCGCGCATGTGCAGCGGCAATCAGATGCTCGACCTGTGAATGCTCGAGGAGATGCTCCAGCGCAGCACGCGTTGGGGCCATCAACAGGATTTCACCAGCATCTGCCTCGCGAATCGCGTCCGCCGGCGCAAGCCATCGCGCTTCCACTGCCTCCGTGCCACGAGGTTGCGGATCCTGCCCCTCGGGCAGATACGCAACGAAGAATCGGACGTCGTAGCGCAGCGGCTCCCACTCCGGTGTCACCCAGTGGTCGATGACGACGAGAGATCCAGGGTCCACGACGACTCCCGCCTCTTCTTCCAGCTCGCGCGCCGCGCAGATCAACAGGCCGCGAGCCTGCCGCTCGTCAGTGCTCAAGCGGGCGGCCAGGGCCTTGAAGTCGAATGCGGCGTCATCAAGAAGTGCGCCTTCGTCAAGATCCTCCGGATCAAGGCGTCCACCGGGAAACACGTACGCACTTGCCGCGAATGCCATCGTGCGAGCCCGCTTCATCATGTACGTCTGCAGACCTGCATCAGTCTCACGCAGCAGCAGCACTGTTGCTGCTGAGCGTGGTGTCACAGGTGCCCAATCGGCCTTTCCCGTGGCGAGTTCTCGAGCGCGCACGAATGCGTCGTCGGGAAGGTCGCTCACGAGCCAAGAACCTCCACAATGAGTTCGACCTCAACTGGTGCATCAAGAGGAAGCGAGGCAACTCCGAGGGATGACCGCGCATGGATGCCAGCATCCCCGAAGGCCTGGCCAAGCACTGCACTTGCACCATTGACGACCACTGGCTGCGAGGTGAAGCCTGGCGCGCTGGCAACAAAGCCGGTCACCTTGACCACGCGCACGACCTTGTCGAGATCTCCTATCAATCCCTTGACCGCCGCAATCGCATTGAGGGCACAGATCTTCGCCAATTCCGCTGCCTCGTCGGGTGTGACTTCAGCGCCGACCTTGCCTGTCATCGGAATCTCACCATTGAGCATCGGCAACTGCCCGGACGTGAAGACAAGGTTGCCGGTGCGCACTGCCGGCACGTAGGCGGCCACCGGCGTCGCGATCTCCGGAACGCTCAGGCCGATCTCTGCAAGGCGGCTCTCGACAGTCATGTCAGGCTGCCGCGACCGGACGCTTGAAATACGCGACGAGCTGGTCTGCGTTCGGGCCGGGCACTACCTGCACAAGTTCCCACCCGTCCATCCCCCAGTTGTCGAGGATCTGCTTGGTCGCGTGAACGAGCAGCGGCACGGTGACGTACTCCCATTTGGTCATGTGCCAGACCCTAGCCGCATCGACGGCGTGAGCGGCTGCCGTCTCGGATTACGCTGATCAGATGGTCAACTGGTCAGGCACGGCGCTGCACGTCGTGTCCGGCAAGGGCGGGGCGGGCAAAACGACAGTGGCCGCGGCCTTGGCGATGTGCCTGGCCCGTGACGGCAAGCGCACCCTGCTGATGGAAGTCGAAGGCCGCCAGGGAATCGCCCAGCTCTTCGATACCCCTCCTCTTCCCTACGAGGAACGCCGCATTGCGATTGCGCCCGGCGACGGCGAGGTGTGGGCGCTTGCCGTTGACGCGGACGAAGCCCTGGTCGATTACCTCGCCAGTTTCTACAACCTCGGTCGGGCTGGTTCGGCCATGCGCAAGATGGGGGCAATCGACTTTGCCACCACCCTTGCTCCGGGCCTGCGCGATGTGCTGCTCACAGGCAAGGCATGCGAGGTGGTTCGACGAAAGACCAAGCGCGCATCAAATGCCTACGACCATGTCGTGATCGATGCTCCGCCAACCGGGCGCATCGCACAATTCCTCAACGTCACCACTCAGGTCTCGGCGCTTGCAAGAACCGGTCCTATCCATCGTCATGCAGAGATGGTGATGGGTGTCATCGGCTCGCCACAAACAGCAGTGCATCTGGTGACCCTGTTGGAGGAGATGCCTGTTCAGGAGACCATCGACGGCATCGCCGAGCTGCGTGCCGCGAACCTCCCAGTCGGTGCGGTGTTCGTCAACATGACACGAACCCCATTGCTGGACGAACGCCAGAGCGCGCGCGTGCGCAAGGGAACCCTGCCCAAGAACAAGATCGGCGAACTCGCAGTGTCGGCTGGCATCCGGCAACCCGCGGGTGAGATTGCCATTGGCTTGATGCAAGAGGCCGTCGATCATGTACGTCGTACTGATCTGGAGGCACGCGAGCAGGAGCGCATCGACGAACTCGATCTTCCAACCTTCACCCTTCCCTACCTGTCACAAGGCGTTGCACTGGGCGAGCTCTATGCCCTTGCCGAGACGATGCACGCTGAGGGAATCCAATGAGCGCCTTTGTCCCGACTGCACCGGTGCTTGATATGGATGCAATCCTGCGAGACGCGAATGTGCACATCATTGTGTGCACTGGATCAGGCGGAGTTGGCAAGACCACGACCGCGGCTGCCATTGCCTTGAGGGCTGCAGAAGGTGGCCGAAAAGTCTGCGTTCTCACGATTGATCCGGCCCGCCGCCTTGCGCAGGCAATGGGCATCGCTGAGTTGGACAACACCCCTCGCCCAGTTGAAGGCGTCGATACCGAGGCTGGCGGAAGCCTGGACGCCATGATGCTGGACATGAAGCGGACCTTCGACGATGTCGTCGAGCGGCACGCAGATCCAGAGCGCGCCAAGGCGATCTTGGAGAATCCCTTCTACCAGTCGCTGTCCTCCTCCTTCGCCGGAACTCAGGAGTACATGGCGATGGAGAAACTCGGTCAACTGCATGCTCAGGCACAGGCCGAGGGCGGCTGGGACCTNNTCCTTCCTCGATGGACGCTTCATTCGCGTGCTGTCCGCTCCAGCGCGCGGTGCTGGCAAGGGCCTGGGAAGAATCGCCTCTGTCGGCTTCGGTTTGTTCACAAGCGTGCTGTCAAAGATTCTCGGCTCGCAGGTCCTCAATGACGTAGGTTCCTTCGTCGCTGCAATCGACACCACCTTCGGTGGTTTTCGCGAGCGTGCAGATGCGACCTATGCATTGTTGAAGGACTCAGGCACAGCGTTTGTCGTCGTGGCTGCACCTGAGGCTGACGCGCTGCGTGAGGCTTCGTACTTCGTGGAGCGACTGCACGCTGACGCAATGCCGCTGGCCGGACTGGTGCTCAATCGAGTTCAGGAATTGAGCCTGCCGAAAGTCTCACGGGAGCAGGCGCTGGCAGCTGCCGAGGGACTTGCCGAAGGCGATGCGAACAGTCGGCTCGTTGCGTCGCTTCTGCAACTGCATGCCGATCGCACGGCCACAATGCAACGTCAGCAGTTGCTTGCTGCCAGATTCACCTCTGCTCACGCACTGGTGCCCATGGCATCAGTGCCAGCCTTGGCCGAGGACATCCACGATCTCCAAGGGCTTCGCCAGATCGGCGAGCTGCTCGCGCAGTCCTAGGAGACGCGCGCCGCCATCGGCACTTGGCGAGCGAAATCCTCGCTGGCGTTCTGCAGCAGCATCCGCCAGGACGCAACATTGGGACGCCGGCGCAGCAGCGCTCGGCGCTCGCGCTCGGTCATGCCACCCCACACGCCAAACTCAACGCGGTTATCCAGGGCGTCTGCGAGACATTCGGTGCGAACAATGCACCCGGAGCAAATGGCCTTCGCTCGATTCTGAGCCGCACCCTGCACGAACAATGTGTCTGGATCTGCTGTCCGGCATGCTGCTTGTGCTGCCCAGTCGGTGTCGAAGGTCATAAGTCGAACCCCTTTTGCTCGTTGATCATCTGATTTGTAGTGATCTGGCCCACAGGTATGGCCGTGACGCTACGCAGATGCAGACAACAACAATAGGTTCATAAGAACTATTTATTTATAGCTACTAAGAACTATTCAATAAGGCTCGCTGGGCCTGCTCAACCAAGCCCGAGAGCCGCCTTCACCCCGGCGGCAACCGCGGCTCCATCGGCCCGCCCCTTAACCTGAGGCTGTACGAGTTTCATGACAGCCCCCATCGCTGCCCCGCCGGATAATCCCTGGCCAGCTGCCTGCGCGACGGCAGCGTCGATGATCGACTGCACCTCCTGCGGGCTCAATTCCTCAGGGAGATACGCCTCCAAGACCCCGAGCTCATCGCGCTCCCTGGCGGCCAGTTCCGCACGATCGGCCGCGTCGTAGGCCTCAGCTGCCTCTCGGCGCTTCTTGGCCTCCTTGCCGAGCACGCTCAGCACTTCCTCATCGCTCAAGACTCGAGCCTGCTTGCCGGAGACCTCCTCATTGGTGATGGCGGTCAGCGCCATCCGCAAGGCGGAGGCTGTGAGTTGGTCTCGAGCCTTCATCGCCGTGGTCAGATTCGCCTGCAATTGGGCTTTCAGCGCGGTCATGCTGGCATTGTGGCCTACCCGCAATTGCTGGGAACAGCCTTGGGGTGTCACCATCGACCCATGGGTATTGGCAAGGCCGTCGTCGGAACAGCTGCTTTGGGTGCAGCCGGACTGGCCTACGCCTACTGGGAAGCACAGCACTTCACCGTGCGCCGAGTCGAGATCACTGTGCTGCCACTTGGGCAGCCTGACCTGCGAATCCTGCATCTGTCAGACATGCATTTCGTCCCCGGACAGAGCAAGAAGCATCTGTGGCTGCAATCCCTGCGCGACCTGGAGCCGGACCTTGTGGTGGTCACCGGCGATTTTCTCGCCGACGTGGATGCCATTCCGCACGTGCTCGACAGCCTTGATCCGCTGTTTGATCTTCCTGGGGCCTTCGTGCTCGGCAGCAACGACTACTTCGCTCCGCGGCCACTGAATCCCTTCCTGTACTTCCAGTCGCCAACCCAACTCGAGCCAACACGACCCATGTTGCCGTGGCAGGACCTGGTCGACGGTCTGAGCGACATGGGCTGGCAGGACCTGACGAATGCGTCGGCGACGATCAAGGCCGATGGTCGGGCACTTGAGCTTCGCGGTGTTGATGACCCGCACATCAGCCGTGATCGCTACCAGGATGTTGCTGGCCCCTTTGATGCCTCTGCCGATCTCTCCATCGGCGTGGTGCACGCCCCCTACAAGCGAGTGCTCAATGGCTTCGTAGGTGACGGTGCTGATCTCGTTCTTGCCGGTCATACCCACGGCGGCCAATTGCGCCTTCCGGGTTACGGAGCTCTGGTGACCAACTGCGATCTGGATCGCAAGGCTGCTCGTGGCTTGTCGACGTATGAGTTCCACGACGGCGAGGACGATTTGAAGGCTGTGCCTCTGCACGTGTCTGCCGGATGCGGCACCTCGCCCTATGCACCCTTCCGATTTGCCTGCCGACCCGAGGCCACCCTGCTCACCCTGACCGCCCCTTGGTCGTCCGCGCTCCGTTAGACTCCCGCTGGTCCTTCGGGGTGTGGCGCAGCTTGGTAGCGTGCTTCGTTCGGGACGAAGAGGTCGNNAATCAACAGGGGCATCGGCTGGCGTCTTTCTGGTCACCTCTTGATCTCCACAAGGAGCACCCAGCAATTGGAAAGCCCTGAGATGACGAGCACAATCAATCCGGCAGTGAACCAGTAGAGCCCGCCAATACTCTGCGTGAGAACGCCGACTGAACCGACAAGCAGCAGCATGATGCTCGCAATGGATGGAACAACATGCGTGAATTGCCAGGCAACAGGGTCCTGGCGTTGGGCCAGAAACCGTGGGATGTCCATTCGGAGCACGACCGCCGCCAGCAGTATTGAGAACACCAGCAAGACCAATCCCAAGTCTCCACTCGACTGGGGCGGGAGCAACAGCAGCAGACCGCCGATCAACG
>DNXA01000276.1:3009-3493 GCA_003506065.1 Actinomycetota bacterium | reverse complement strand
CGCTGTTCAAGGACATGAACCTCAATGAGGTCACCCTCGACGATGCGCTTCGCCTGTTGAGCCTTCCGCGCGTTGTGGGAGTGGACCCCGAGACCAAGGAAGACATCACCGTGCAGAACGGCCGCTATGGCCCATATCTGCTGCGCGGAACCGATTCCCGTTCGATCGGTGGCGAGGACGAGATCTTCACCGTCACTCTCGACCAAGCCCTGGCCCTGTACGCACAGCCCAAGCAGCGTCGTGGTCGCGGTCAGGCCGCAGAGCCACTGCGCGTCATCGGTGCTGATCCCACCACGAACTTGAACATCGTGGTGCGCGATGGACGCTTTGGGCCGTACGTCACCGACGGTGAGACCAACGCCTCGCTGCGCACGGCCGACGATCCGATGACCGTCACTGCCGAGCGCGCATCGGATCTGCTCTCTGAGCGTCGCGCCAAGGAAGCCTTGGAAGGCAAGCCGGTCAAGCGCACTGCTAAGAAGGC
>DNXA01000276.1:0-2994 GCA_003506065.1 Actinomycetota bacterium | reverse complement strand
CGGCGTCCAAGAGGGTGGCCGCCAAGAAGGCCGTGGCGAAAAAAGTAGCGGTCTAGGTAGTCGATCGGCCATGTTCATCGTCCTGGAAGGGCCCGATGGTTCCGGAAAATCGACCCAGACGCGGCTGCTCGTTGAGCATCTGACCAGCCGTGGAGATTCAGTTCTCCAGACTCGTGAACCTGGCGGTACGCCTGCTGCTGAGGCAATTCGAACCTTGGTATTGAACCCTGCCTTCGATGGTCTTGACGACCGAACTGAAGCGTTGCTGTTTGCAGCCGCTCGCGCAGAACATGTTGCCCAAGTGATTCGCCCAGCCCTGCAACGGGGTGAAATTGTCGTGTGTGATCGCTACATCGATTCCTCGATCGCCTACCAGGGCGTGGGGCGCCGTCTTGGCATTGAGCGCATTCGCGAACTGAGCATGTGGGCCACCGGCGATCTCGTGCCCGATCTGACTTTGGTCCTCGACCTGGACGCAGCAAAAGGCATGGAGCGAGTTGGTGAACGCGACCGCCTTGAACGTGAGCCACAGGAGTATCACGACCGCGTGCGCATGGCATTCGTCGAGCTGGCACTGCATGATCCCGAGCGNNCGGCATGAGCGCTCCCATCTGGCAGGTGCTGATCGGCCAGGAGGAAGTCGTCACCAAACTCGAGCGAGCAGTGCGTGACGCTGAGTTGATGACGCGCGGTGAATCAGGCCCAGCGATGACCCACGCTTGGTTGTTCACGGGTCCACCGGGCTCGGGGCGCTCGAACGCTGCGACGAGTTTCGCGGCAGCCCTGGTCTGCTCCGAGGCAGGCTGCGGCGAATGTCAGGCTTGCCGCAACGCACCTACGGGTGGTCACCCCGATGTCGACATCGTGCGCCCGCAGGGTTTGAGCTATGGAGTCGATGAAGCTCGCGATCTGATCAAGCAAGCAGCGATGTCACCGACGATGAGCCAGTGGCATGTCGTTGTAGTCGAGGACGCAGACCGACTCACTGATCAAGCAGTCAACGTGTTGCTCAAGGCAATCGAAGAACCGCCGCCACACACTGTCTGGATTCTCTGTGCACCGAGCGCAGAAGATGTCCTGCCCACGATCCTGTCACGCACTCGGCACGTGGTGCTGCGAACTCCACCGACCAAGGTTGTGATGGAAGCCTTGATCAATCGGTATGGAGTCGATGCAGCAGTTGCCTCGTTCGCAGCGCGCGCATCGCAAGGCCACATCGGGCGTGCGCGAGCGTTGGCAACCGACGAGCATGCGCGGCTGCGGCGTCACGAAGTCCTGCGCATCCCGATGCAATTGCATGATCTGCCTGCGTGCTTCACTCACGCAGCCAAGCTGCTTGAGGCAGCCAACCTCGACGCCAAATCCATCACCGATCCACTTGATGAGCTGGAGCAGACGCAACTGCGCAAGGCCTTCGGCGCCGATTCGGACATGCGCTTGAAAGGACAGCTCAAGAGATCCCTCGACAGTTCGGTCAAACAGCTCGACGCGCAGCAGAAGCGCAGACGAACGCGCACGATTCGCGACCAGGTTGATCGTGCCCTCGTTGATCTGCTGGGGCTTTACCGCGATGTGCTCTTGATTCAGACCGGCGCTGACATTGCGTTGATCAATGAGGAGATGCGTCCTGGGCTGTCGCAACTCGCAGCACAAGGAACGCAGCAGGACACCGGAAGACGTTTGCTGGCTGTGAACTACACACGCAAGCAGATCGACGCCAATGTCACGCCGCTCATTGCGCTTGAGGCGTTGATGGTTGAGCTGAAGGATCCCTGGCTTCGTGTCGCCTCATAAGTTCGTCACTGCCCTTGCCGTGGGACTGACACTTGCGCTGCTCTCCGCCTGCAGCACCGCAAATGTGACGGAGCCGATTCCGGCACCAAGCAGCACGGCCATGACACTTGCCGATCTCGATCAGTATTACGACCAGCAGGTGAAGTGGATCGATTGCGGGGGACCGCAGTGCACAACGGTGCAGGTTCCACTCGATTACGCCGAGCCGAATGGTGAGTCAGTCTCCCTGGCAGTCACGAGGGTGCCTGCGTCGGACGAGGCCCTCGGTTCTCTCTTCGTGAATCCTGGTGGCCCAGGTGGCAGTGGTTTCGACTACGCCAAAGCCGCGAGCCTGAGCTTGTCGAATGCGGTCACCGAGCACTACGACGTGATCGGAGTTGATCCGCGCGGAGTTTCCAAGAGCGATCCGATCACCTGCCTCACCGATGAGGAGCGCGATGATGCGGCTGCAGTTGATTTCTCTGCGTACAGCCCTCGCGACACTCAGACGCTGATTGCGATAGGCAAGCTGGCCGCCCAAGGGTGCAAGACCAACGCCAATCCCGACTTCGCATTCATGGATACCAAGAGCGTTGCGCGAGATTTCGACATCGTGCGGCAAGTGGTGGGCGACCAGAGCTTCAATTTCCTTGGCAAGTCCTATGGCACCGCAATCGGCACGGCTTATGCCGAACTCTTCCCACAGCGCGTGGGCCGAATGGTGCTCGACGGCGTCCTGCCCCTTGACCTCGGACTTGAGGAGATCACCAAGGCGCAGGCCGAAGGCTTCGAGGATTCATTCATGAACTTCGCTGAGGACTGCGCCAGCAATGCTGACTGCCCATACCAAGGCAGTGCGGAGCAAGTCGCTGAGCAGTTGCGCGAGTTCCTGATAAACTCGGAGACCGCCCCGTTGTCGGTGGATGGTCGACTGTTGAACAACTCGCTGGCAACCAGCGCTGTGCTCTCCTTCCTCTACTTCCCATCGCGCGACTATCCGCGACTTCGCGAGGCCATCTCAGCCGCCGTCAACGACAAGAATGGCAAGCCCTTGCTGGCCTTGCTCGATGAACGCAACGGGCGTGACACGAATGGCCATTACGTCGACAACGCGGCTGATGCCTTCTACGCCGTCACCTGCCTGGATCGCCAGTACACAGCGACTGCGCAATATGTAAGCGAGTTGGCCAAGCAATGGGAACTGTCGTTCCCGACATTCGG
>DNXA01000044.1 GCA_003506065.1 Actinomycetota bacterium | reverse complement strand
GCCTCATCCAAGGCCTGTTCAAAGCCATGCCCATCAAGGCCGAGCACGGTCTTGCCGAACATCTGAATGAGCCGACGATAGGAATCCCAGGCGAAGCGCTCGTCATTGGCCCGAGTGGCCAGCCCGCGAACACTGGCGTCATTGAGACCGATATTCAAGACGGTATCCATCATGCCGGGCATGGAGAAACGCCCACCAGAACGCACCGACACCAGCAGCGGGTCGGCAGCATCGCCAAGACTCTGCCCCATCTCTCGCTCCAGCAGCATCAGAAAGTCGTGAATCTGCTCGGCCAGCCCCTCAGGAAACTGCCCGGCAGCCAGATAGGCGCGACAGGCAACGGTGGAGACGGTGAATCCAGGTGGCACAGGCAGGCCCAGCCGTGTCATCTCGGCCAGGTTCGCCCCCTTGCCACCCAGGAGGTCCGCTTGAGAGCGATCCCCTTGAGCAAAAGAGAAGACATAGTGCGGAATACCGCCTGGATCCCCCTGCAGGTTCATGTGCCTATTTGAGCACTGAATCAGTCCGCTTGGATAGAGACGTTCGTCACCGAAGCATTCTACGTGCGCGAGGGGTCAGCCGCCGCTGACGGACAGTTCGGCTTCCTCCAGCAACAGGCGGGCAGGACCATCCAGTTCAGGAGAATCAAGCCAGCCGTCGGGCAGCGTTGGACGACGCCCGCCCGAAGTTCGCCCGCGCGGGCCGGATCCGACCTCTGTGTTGAAACCCTGATCCGGCTCGATCTGCGCGAGCAAGGCATCAAGTTCGTCCATGCTCGCCACAGTGCCCAGTGCCTGCCGGATCTGCTGCCTGACGCTGAAGCCCTTCAGGTACCACGCCATGTGCTTGCGAATATCGCGGATGCCCTTGAACTCTCCGTAGTCCGCGCAGAGCAATTGGGCATGCCTGCGCAAGGTGATCAGCACGTGGGCCAGATCCGGATCAGCAGGAACAGGCGCGCCCGTGAATGCCGCCGCCAACTGGCCAAACAGCCAGGGTCTGCCAAGACAGCCACGGCCCACGACGACCCCATCGGCCCCTGTGCGAGCGACCATGTCCAGGGCGTCCTGAGCCGTCCAGATGTCTCCATTGCCAAGGACGGGCGTTCCCAAGGGTGCGAGGTGCTCCTTCAACCGTGCGATCGCGTCCCAATCGGCCACGCCCGAATACATCTGCTCTGCTGTGCGGGCGTGGAGTGCCACCCACGTGACGCCTTCCTCTGCCGCGGCCTGACCAGCTCCGAGGTAGGTGAGGTGGTCATCATCAATCCCCTTGCGCATCTTCACCGTGACAGGAACCCGACCATCTGCTGCAACAACAGCCGCGCGCACAATCGCTCGGAAGAGATCGCGTTTCCATGGCAGCGCGCTGCCGCCACCCTTGCGCGTCACCTTGGGCACCGGGCAACCGAAATTCATGTCGATGTGATCGGCTCGGTCCTCGTCGATGAGAATCCGCACGGCCTGAGCCATCACCTTTGGGTCAACGCCATAGAGCTGCACCGAACGAGGAATTTCATCGGCATCGAAGGTGACCATGTCGATCGTCTCCGCATTGCGCTCGACCAACGCTCGTGAAGTCACCATTTCCGAGACGTACAGGCCCGCGCCAGCCTCGCGGCAAAGCCGCCGGAATGCTCGATTGGTAATGCCCGCCATTGGTGCTAGAACAACCGGAACACTGAGGTTGCTCATCGAGATCACCGATTGATTCTGCCAGTTCCTCATCGGAAGACCGATCTGGCGAACGCTGATACCGTTTCTTGCGTGCTCGGCCTTGTCCGAAGAATTGCAGTCTGGGGCGCTGTTGCGGCGGTTGCTCTCGCAATAACCCTGCCCGCTGCCCCTGCACAGGCCATCACGCTGGACCCATCGATTCCTGCTGCCATCGTGGCCAAGTACGAGGGCAAGGATCTGCGCATCACTCGCGATCTGGGCTCCAATTCCGCATACACCCGCCACGCCATTGCCTACAGCAGCAACGGATTGAAGATCACGGGAGTGATGAACCGGCCACGAGGCAAAGGCCCCTTCCCCGTTGTCGTGCTTGCGCACGGTCACATCGAGCCCAGCGCGTATGTGACGGGTCAGGGCTTCCGGCGTGAGCAGGATTGGCTGGCCCGGCATGGCTATGTCGCGCTGCATGTCGACTACCGCAATCACGCCGGTTCCGCCAAGGATCCTGATTCTGAAGAGTCGATGCGCATCGGTTATGCGGCTGATGTCATCAACGCCGGGCTCGCAGTCCGTGGCACTTCGCTTGCCTTCATCGACAAGAGTCGCGTTGCCTTGCTCGGTCGTTCGATGGGTGGGGGCATCGCCTTCCAAACCCTGGTGATCCGACCCGGGGTATTCGATGCCGCAGTCACCTACGCCTCGACCAGCTCGAACATCGTGGACAACTTCAGGAAGTGGGGCTCGGAGAACACCAGGACGAGTCGGCAGATCATCGCGCGCTATGGCACCCCTGAAGCCAAGCCTGAGCAGTGGGCGCAGATGTCCTCGCGCAATTACTTCTCGCGCATCACCGAGCCTGTGCTCATGATCCATGGCACCGCCGATGAGAGTTGCGACATCTCCTGGGCGCGTGCAACGAAGGATGCACTTGTGAAGGCGGGCAAGGAAGTGCGACTTATTGAGTATCGCGGCGCAGGTCACTACATGTACGGGCCCTGGAATGACTCGATCCGCAAGGTCAACGCATTCCTCAAAAAGCAGCTGGCTTAGCCAAAGTCATCGCTTGCGCACGTAGGTGTGCACCACGACACCGTTGTTGAAAGGGCGCGTGGAGCGATAGTCGAGTGGGTAGCTGTCCTCAACCTCATCAAACAAGCGGAAACCGCTACCGAGCACGACAGGAAACACCATGAAGTGGTATTCATCGACGAGGTCGAGCTGCTTCAGCGCATTGACCAAGGTGCGACTGCCAGCAATCTGAATTTCTCCACGATGCAATGCCTTGAGTTGCTCAACATCTGAAGGCAGATCGCCACTCAGCACAGTTGTGTTGTTCCAGTCTGCTGATGTCATGGTCGCGCTCACCACGTACTTGGGCATCGCATTCATCTTGTCGGCCATCTCGCCCTCGTATTCGGGCCATGCGCCAGCGAAACTCTCATAGGTGATGCGCCCTAGGAGCAGGGCATCGGCATCGAGGATCTCGTGGAGCTTGTACTCAAGCCAGCTCTCGTCATGCCGATCGCCGACCCAGTTGGTGTGCGCGTAGCCCGGTTCGCCTCCTGGAGCCTCAATGACACCGTCCAGTGACATGAACTCCGTGACAACGAGCTTGCCCATGCAGTGTTCCCGTCTGGCTCTTAGGACGGCAGCCGGACGGCGAGCCAGGCGATGAGCGCATCAAGTCCGATGCGTTCCTGCTGCATGGTGTCGCGTTCGCGCACTGTCACGGCCTGGTCTTCGAGGGTGTCGAAGTCGACCGTGACGCAGAACGGTGTTCCGATCTCATCCTGTCGGCGGTAGCGGCGTCCGATGGCACCAGCATCATCGAAATCGACATTCCAACGCTTGCGCAACTCGGTGGCCAGATCCTTGGCCTTGGGAGACAGATCCGCATTGCGCGACAGCGGCAGCACCGCCACCTTCACTGGTGCCAGCCGCGGATCCAGGCGCAAAACCGTGCGCGTATCAACGCCGCCCTTTGAGTTTGGAGCTTGATCCTCGTCGTAGGAGTCAAGCAGGAATGCGAGCACAGCACGAGTGAGCCCGGCGGCGGGTTCGATCACGTACGGAACCCAGCGCTCTTCAGACTCCTGATCGAAGTATGAAAGATCAGTGCCGGAGTGCTGACCATGCGTGGTGAGATCGAAATCGGTGCGGTTGGCGATGCCTTCGAGTTCGGCCCACTCAGATCCAGCAAACCGGAATCGATACTCAATGTCGACTGTTCGCTTGGAATAGTGCGAGAGCTTCTCCTGAGGATGCTCCAGGAATCGCATGTTCTCAGGATCAAGGCCGAGATCGACATACCAATCCCAGCGCTGCTTCAGCCAGTATTTATGCCAATCCTCATCGGTGCCTGGCTTGACGAAGAATTCCATCTCCATCTGCTCGAACTCACGCGTACGGAAGATGAAGTTGCCCGGAGTGATCTCATTGCGAAAGCTCTTGCCGGTCTGGCCGATGCCGAACGGTGGCTTCTTGCGCGCTGCATTCATCACGTTGAGGTAGTTGACGAAGATTCCTTGCGCAGTCTCGGGGCGCAGGTAGTGAATTGCGCCGGCATCTTCAACAGGTCCGACAGTCGTGCGCAGCATGCCATTGAAATCACGGGGTTCGGTGAACTCGCCCTTGTTGCCGCAGTTGGAGCAGGTGATGTCGGCCAGACCATTGGCAGGCGCGCGACCGTGCTTGTCCTCGTACTGCTCGATGAGTTGATCTGCTCGCCACCGGCGGTTGCACTTCTTGCATTCAGTCAGTGGATCCACGAATGCATTGATGTGACCTGAGGCCTCCCACACCTGCGGGGCCAGGATGATCGATGAATCCAGACCGACAACATCCTCACGTCCGCGCACCATGTACTGCCACCACTGGCGGCGCACGTTGTCCTTCAGCTCAACACCATTGGGGCCATAGTCCCAAGCTGAGCGGGAACCGCCATAGATTTCCGAGGAAGGAAAGACGAATCCTCGACGCTTGCAGAGATTGACGACTGCATCAACACGATCGGCGGCCATTGAGCGCTCCATTTCCGAAGCGCTTGCGGCGCTCCAATCCGGCTGGGTGTCGGCGGGTGGAGGGAGTCTACGAGAGAAGGTCGAAATCCAGGTAGTGCCCCGCTAGGGGCAGACCATCGGTGCAG
>DNXA01000181.1 GCA_003506065.1 Actinomycetota bacterium | reverse complement strand
GCCTCAGTTGGCGGACGAACTCCACACGAAGAGGCAGGGTTGCCTTCGCAACGTACGTCACATCAGTGTCCCGAGTTGTCATCGCTTCCCCACTGTGAGATCGCTGCCGACGATGTCAAGGAAGACGTCCTCAAGACGCCTGCCTGCAGTGTCTCCGAGCAGTTCGGCAACACTCCCAGCACCTATGAGCCGGCCACGGTGCATCACCACCACGTCCGTGCAGGTCTGCTCCACTTCGCTGAGCAGGTGCGAGGAGATGATCACGGTCCGCCCGGATTCGGCGTACCGGCGAAGGACATCGCGCATGGCCTTGATCTGGGGTGGGTCCAGACCGTTGGTCGGCTCATCGAGCAGCAGCAGATCGGGACGTCCGAGCATGGCCTGCGCGATGCCCAAGCGCTGGCGCATGCCTTGGCTGTAGGTGCGCACCCGCTTGTCGATCGCGGTGCCGAGATCGGCGATCTCCAGGACCTCGTCCAGACCTGGATCATCGTGACTGCGGCCTGCGCTCCGCCAGTAGAGATCCAGGTTCTGGCGGCCGGTGAGGTGCGGGAGGAACCCTGGACCCTCGACGAGCGCACCGATTCGGGCCAGCACCGGGGCGCCGGGGAACACTGGAGAGCCAAAGGCATGGATCGCGCCGCTTGTTGGCGTGATCAGTCCCATCACCATCCGCATTGTCGTGGTCTTTCCGGCACCGTTGGGTCCGAGCAGCCCCAGGATGCTGCCGGCCGGGACAGTGAATGACAGATCATCGACCGCGAGATAGTCGTCGTGGTAACGCTTGGTGAGTGAGGAAATAGTAAGCGGGTCCTCACTGACCTGCGGGTCGTGCGCAGGACGGCGTGGTCGCAACCTGCCAAGCAGTACAGCGATCGCCAACACGATCACAGCCGTACCTGCCAGCCACCAATATGCAGAATTGCCCGTCGAGATGGGCTGGGCAGCAACCAGCGGGATCGACAGGGCCGCGTCAGCGAGCTCGACGTCGTACAAGCGGGGCTGATCCGGAAGGCGATAGGCGAAGTCGGTTGTGGAGACAACCAGGCGCAGGCTGTCGCCCACTTCGGCAGTGGCGACGATGGCCGGCAATTCGACATTCACCGTCTGCGGCACGGAACCGAGTGAGGGCAGTCGGATTGGGGCGACCAGACCACTGGGCAGCGACTCCCGTCCGTTTGGACTCACGATGCGCAGGGACGCAAACAGCACAGCGTCATCGGACGGCTGCGGATCGACTGCGGAGACAGAGATGCTGACGGTGCTCGCGCCGATCAACGTCAATGGCTCGCGAAGCGGCGCGGTTTGGAAGGAGGCGGACTGCCCTGGGATCGAATTCCCAAGCAGGGCGCCAACACGACTGCCAATTCCCGGAAGGCTGGTGACCGCCGCGGGGACACCTCCCGCCGGGGCGAGGACTCGCTGCGTGGACCCGGTCAGAGCCACTGACTGCTGGCTGCTGCCATGAATACCGGGATAGGTCGGCGCCTGCAGAATCGTCGGCGCGGCGCGCGAACTCTGCACATCGATCGCGCCTGAGGACTGCGTGACCTCGAAGTCGGTGGTGCTGGCCTGAACCCCCTTCAGGTACGTGTCGAACCAGGCAGCGGTCAACTCGTCCAAGCGTTCGGATTCGTCCAGTCCGCCGTCATGGCCTCCCCCATGCCAGATCGTCTTCACCGGAGTATCGGGGTGAGCCGCCAGGATCTGCTCGGCGTTCGCATTCGCCTGCGCGATGGGAAAGAGGGAGTCGGACTGCCCAGCCGCGATGAGGGTTGGCGCGGCGATGCGACTGGTCACGCTGGATGGAGACGATGCTGCCATCAGCGCCCGGGAAGCAGCCGACACAGTTCCGTCGGCCGCAGCGTCGCTGTATGCACGGCACCAGTCCGGAGTGAACCGCCCGCATTCGGTCACCGTGCCGTCTGGATTGACGACGCCGGCACCGAAGAACGACCCGACCCATAGCGACTTGAAGACTCCTGGAACTCGGGTCGAGACATCGCCCGATTGTCCAAAGAGCGAGGACTCCAGGTCATTCCACGTGATGTCGGCTGCAATGGCATCCACCCGGGAGTCATATCCGCCAGTCAGCAGCGCAAGCGCGCCACCATAGGAGCCGCCTGCGATGCCGACTCGAGGATCACCGACACCGTCTTGGACTACGCCGGGCTGAACAGCCAGAAAGTCAATGACCGCTTGCGCATCGGCCACCTCGAACTGCGGAGAGTTCATCGAGATCTTTCCCGTGGAGGTGCCGAAACCTCTGGCCGAGTAGGTCACCACGACGTAGCCCCGGTCACGCAGTTCGCCAGCCCGGGCGTCGAGGTCAGCCTTGCTGCCACCGAAGCCGTGGGCGAGGACTGCAGCCGGCGCTGGACTATTGACCGGTCGGTAGAGCGTGGCATCCAGCGACACCGGAGCAGCATTCGTCGCGCTCTGTGGGCCTCCCGAGATGCGCAGGTCTTCTGCGCCAGCAGCGCTCGAACACGCCGCGAGTAGCATGACCGGAAGAAGGGACAGCACGCCGACGAACGCATTCCGCCACGTCATAGCGGTGCCCCCTCGACTCTCATGGCGGAAAGAATCCAGCCGCTGCCGTCAATGGCACCTTGTCATACTTGAGACATCAGCCCCGAATCAGGGCCTCAATCCTTGGGCGTCCGGATCGCTGAGTTCAGCAGGCTGCTCAAGTCATCCCCGGTCTGTCGTATTTCGGCCCGGCTGAATTGCCTGCCATGCTCGACGGCCCCGGGTGCAGGTGCAACGGTGTTCAGCAGAAGCAGTTCATTGAGTTCTCGATGCGCCCGTGCAAGAGAAGCGCCAACCGCAGTCAGCAGCCGGCCACCTTGCGCAAGGACCGCATTGATTGCCCCGGCGTGAGTGCCGACTTCAGCAGGACTCCAACGCGCCGGACCCAATTCGAGCCGGCTCACCAGCGCTCCGCAGCCGGACTCTCCTTCACGTCCGAGCGCGTGGAGTATTGATGCGTGGTTCTGCGACTGCCTCAGGGCTGGGGAGCCGCCGAAATCCGCAAGCATTCGCCCTGACCAGGCACCCCCGGCCTCTTGGAATCTGCCCAGGCTCACCTGTTCGAGCAGCACGAGCTCCGATGTGTTGCTTGCGTCGACTTCAACCTGTGAACGCACGAATGCATCCTTAGTGACGATGAGAGCCGGCAAGGCCAGATGCAGCCGGGCCCGCTCCCCGAGCCTGACGTGCTGACGAAGTTGACCCTCGCCCGGTGTTGCACCCGGCAAGGCGATAGTGGCTGCGACCCCCTCGACCGACAAGCACGCCCCATCGCTGACCGAGATGTCGATCTCGATCGTGTCGGAACCAATCGGTCCGGCCGCTGTGCCAACGAGATGGACGTACGAGTCACCTGTCCTGCGGACGCCGATTGCTCCTTCGGCCCACAGGCGCGTGAGATGGGTTCGCCCGTAGGCGTCGCACTCGGCGACGATCTCGACTCGGCTATGCACCGTGGGCGACCTCGTGCTTGTGCTCACTGTCGACTCTGTGCGCGTGCTCGTGCAGTTGCTCGCCAATCCAGGAGGCCACGCTAGCCGCTGTGGGATCAACGGCAAGCGAGGTCATGATCACTGGTCGCTCACCACGTACTCGTCGAGCATCGCCTTCCATGATCACCAGATCGGCTCCGACCATGGGTGCAAGATCGGTCTTGTTGATGACCAGCAGATCGGCTCCGGTGACACCAGGGCCACCCTTGCGCGGAACCTTGTCACCACCGGCCACATCAACAACGAAGATCTGAGTGTCCACAAGTCCCTTGCTGAATGAGGCAGTCAGGTTGTCGCCACCGGACTCGATGAGGATCAGCTCGAGATCCTCGATGCGCTCCATGAGATCCCCAACCGCATCGAGGTTTGCCGTGATGTCCTCGCGGATCGCCGTATGCGGGCAGCACCCTGTCTGCACCGCCACGATGCGCTCATTTGGCAACACGGCATTTCGCCGAAGGAAATCGGCATCCTCAGTTGTGTAGATGTCATTGGTGACGACGGNNGAGCCGACCGGGCCGCCGATGCCTAGCCGAAGCGGACCTTCATGCCGATGCAGATGCGCAAACGGATCAAGTTCGTGGTTGAGGCCCATGGTGATCCCTCTCAGTTGTGTTGCGGTGAACTTCAGGAGGCGAAAAGTCGGTTGGGTCGGGCAGCGTGCCGTTCCATCATGAGATCCAGTTGGACTGAGGCCAGATCAGGAAGATCGCGATAGGCACCCTGCGCGACAACTGTCGCCTCGTGCGCGGTTGTTGAGATTGCATCAGAGAGATTGATCGTTGCGACGGCAACAGAGATCGGATCCAGACTCAGCAGTCGCTGCGCAGCTGTCGCGGGCCCGGTCACGCTGAGATAGGCCATTGCCAGTGCAGCATCTGCGGGGGTGAGCCCTGCTGCTCGGGCGACGC
>DNXA01000069.1 GCA_003506065.1 Actinomycetota bacterium | reverse complement strand
TTGTTGCGGGATCGCACGCTCATCGATGGCATGCCTGCGGCATATGTCTGCCGAGGATTTACGTGTGATTTACCCACCTCTGATTCAGGGGTCCTGGCAAGGCAGGTCGGCACGCGTTTCGAGGAGTAGCCTGCGCATGTGGGGTTGGCAGACATCGTCTATGGCGTCTATGAACGACACCTCAGATCCCAGATCGACCTCGATCAGATGCCGCGGCATGTCGGCGTCATCTTGGACGGCAACCGCAGGTGGGCCGAAGCGCAGGGATCCTCCTCTTCGGTTGGCCATCGTGCTGGAGCCAAGAAGATTGAAGAGTTCCTTGGTTGGTGTGAGGATGCCGGCGTCGAACTTGTGACCCTGTGGTTGCTTTCGACAGACAACCTGAACAGACCTGCCGCCGAACTTCAAGCCCTGATGGGCATCATCGAGGAGACGGTCACTGAACTGATGGCGCAGTCCAAGTGGCGGCTGCATCCGGTGGGCGCACTTGATCTCCTTCCGGACAGCACGGCTCGCCTGTTGAAGGAGGCCGAGGAGGCCACCTGTGATGCGCCAGGTCCGATGGTGAACATCGCCGTGGGCTACGGAGGCCGACGCGAGGTTGTTGATGCTGTTCGTTCGCTGCTGCAGGAGCATGCCGGTCAGGGAACCTCTCTTGATGAGCTCGCCCAGTTCATCGATGTCGAGCACATCGCCGAGCACCTGTACACCAAGGGACAGCCCGATCCCGATCTCGTGATCCGCACTTCCGGGGAGCAGCGGCTCTCAGGCTTCCTGCTCTGGCAGAGCGCCCATTCGGAGTTCTACTTCTGCGAGGCCTACTGGCCAGACTTCCGTCACGTGGACTTCCTGCGCGCTTTGCGCGCCTATGGCGATCGGCATCGGCGCTTCGGCGCCTGACGTTAACCTCCTTGAAACCTGACTGACGGCGTGGCATCTCCTTAAGCAGGCATATCCGTCCTAGCGTCGTGGATACGCGCTCGCGACCGCGGACGTGTTACCGCGCCGGGCCACGGTGGTGGCCCGTTATGGAGGCCTCGTGCCCGTGTCTTCTCGCTCCGATGTGAACGCAGATTCCCGCACTTACGTTCTGGACACTTCTGTTCTGCTCTCTGATCCCACCGCGTTGAGATCCTTTGCGGAGCATGCTGTTGTCCTGCCCCTCGTAGTGATCAAGGAACTTGAAGACAAACGGCACGACCCAGTACTTGGCTATAACGCGCGAACAGTGCTGCGAGCGCTTGAAGCGTTGCGCAAGGAGCCTTGCGCTGATCTGCGCAAGGGCATCGTCGTGAACTCCCAGGGCGGAACGGTTCGCATTGAGATCAATCACGTCGACACTTCGCACCTTCCCGATGCCATCCGCGCTGAGCGGAGCAATGACACGCGAATCCTGTCTGTTGCTGAAGGGTTGAGGCGCGACGGTCACCACGTCGTTGTCGTCTCCAAGGATCTTCCGATGCGCCTTCTGGCCCACGGTGCTCTTGGCATTCCTGCCGAGGAATACCGCAATGAGCAGGTTCAGGATTCCGGTTACACGGGCCTGGTCGAGATCGACGCCTCTCGTGAGGATGTCGACAATCTGTACCAGCACGGAAGCATCGAGCTCTTCGATCACGATTTGCCGGTCAACACCGGCGTCGTCCTTGTCTCCCCGACTTCGTCTGGGCTGGCGCGCGTCACGGTCGACAAGCGCCTTGAGCAGGTGCGAGGCGATCTCGAGGCCTTCGGCATCCACGGTCGCTCCGCGGAGCAGCGCATTGCGCTCTCGCATCTGCTTGATCCCGAAATCGGTGTGGTCTCCCTTGGTGGTGCAGCGGGCACAGGCAAGTCGGTGATGGCGCTGGCAGCTGCGCTGGAGTTGGTGATGGAGCGACGCGAGGCCAAGCGGATCGTGGTGTTCCGACCGGTGTTCGCCGTGGGTGGGCAGGAGATCGGATTCCTTCCTGGAACAGAAGCCGAGAAGATGTCGCCATTCTCAGCGGCTACCAAGGACGCTCTTGATGCCATCGCGAGTGAGAACATCATTGACGAGATCACCGACCGCGGCATTCTTGAAGTCCTGCCGCTGACCTATGTGCGCGGACGCACCTTGACCGACACGATCGTGATTCTTGACGAGGCGCAGAACCTTGAGCGCTCCACGATCCTGACGGCGATCTCTCGTCTGGGCAAGAACAGCAGGGTCTTCCTGACGCACGACGTTGCCCAGCGCGACAACCTGCGGGTGGGTCGACACGACGGCATTGCGGCAGTGGTCGAGCGGCTCAAGGGGGAGTCACTGTTCGCCCATGTGACGCTGACCAAGTCAGAGCGCAGTCCGATTGCCGCGCTGGCAACCCGACTCATCGACGACGGAATTCTCTAAAGTCGTACTTGAGGGTGGTGGACCCCTTGTGGACAGAGGTGTGATGCCCGCCACCTGAACTTCGCGACGCGCCGGGAGTTTTGTGAGGGGTTGAGTTATCCACAGGCTTGACGTGAGAAGTGCCACGTCGTGTCTGGGTGACAGATCGGGCAACACAAGGCACCGTATTCCGAGGTATCCAGACTTCGGAGGAGGTGATGTGCGTGCGCAAGGTTGCCCTTGTCGTGCTCGCCGTTGCTTCGTCCTGTGCTCTGGCAACCCCGGCATTTGCGGCTGGCGATCCGGCGCCGGGGCTCCATGGTGAAGTTGGCAAGCCTGCCGTGACTTCTCCCGCGCCAGTTGCCGTCCCGGTTCCTGCTCCGTCGGCAG
>DNXA01000027.1 GCA_003506065.1 Actinomycetota bacterium | reverse complement strand
CTTGCCGGAGGTGCACTTGGATTGGGACTGCTCATATGGGCAGTTATGCGCCCCAGCGTGAGCAAGGACACCTCCTCCAACCACCTGCGCACTGGAACTTTGCGCTAGCGTCCACATCGTGCCATCCGCGACTGCAGTTCCCGTACTGCGATCCGCGGGATTGGCAACAGCCATTGTCGGGGTGCTGACCATCATCGTGGCCGGCATTTTCCGTGGGATGGATGGTCTCATCGGTGCAGTCGTGGGCACCGTGTTGGTGCTCCTGTTCTTCAGCATCGGCAATTTCATCCTGAACTGGGCGCTGCGCGAGCACCCCCAGATCGCGCTGTCGATCGCGCTGCTGACCTATGTGGTCAAGATCGGATTCCTGCTCGTCCTCATTGTCCTGTTCGCTGATACGACCTTGTTCAACACCAAGGTCTTCGCGCTCACGGTCGTCCTGTGCACGATCACCTGGACGACCGCAGAGCTGCTCGTCTGGTCGCGCACCCGTGTGCTGTACGTCGAGCCTGGGAGCGGTCCGTGAATCCTGAACAGGGCTTTGCGAGTCAGGACGATGTTGCGAAATTATCTGCTGCCCCCAGACGGTTTCCGCCGTCGAATGGGTGGTACGGTTCGACCGCTAGAAACCGGTCTGTCTCGTTGGACGAGTCAAGAGATATGGCCGATACTGCATGGACAATCACCAGTCGCATCGCCTCCGGCTTGCTTCTGTATACCGGTTTGGGCTGGTTGCTGTCCTTGTGGATCGGACATAGGCCCTTGCTCATGGCAGTCGGTGCCTTGCTCGGACTCGGTTTGTCCTTCGTGCTGATCTTTGGTGGATTGGCAGCGCAGAACAAGCGGATTTCCGAGGAAATGAAACAGAAGTCGTCAACGTGACGTTCATGGAGGAATTCCTTGTCAGCTGAAGTCGTGATCGCCTCTGGTGGTCTTGATTGTCACTTGATGTCCGGGTGTGGCTTCCCCGCGCCTGGTGCCGAGATCTTCCAATTCGATTCAGTGCTGACGTTCAGCATTGGCTCTCTGGATGTTCACATCAGCAAGGTGACCATCGTCATCGCCATCATGGCCATCGTCGTGATGGGCTTCTTCACCTATGCCTTCCGCAAGCCCAAGCTGGTGCCGCGCGGCTCGCAGAACGTGGGCGAACTGGGCTACGTGTTCATTCGCGATGGCATCGCCCGGGAGACCATGGGCAAGGACGGCGACAAGTTCGTGCCCTTCCTCTTCACTCTCTTCTTCTTCATCTGGATGCTGAACTTCGCCGGAATCGTGCCCTTCCTCCAGATTCCCGCAACCTCGACCTTCGCAATTCCCGTCGCCTTCGCGATCATCGTCTACCTGACCTGGGTGCCACTTGGCATCTATCGGCAGGGATTCATCGGCTTCTTCAAGGCCATGATGTTCCCGCCGGGCGTGCCCAAGGCCATGTATGTGCTGCTGGCCCCGTTGGAGTTCTTGTCCAACATCCTGGTTCGCCCAGCCACGCATGCCATCCGTCTGTTCGCCAACATGTTCGCCGGCCACCTTCTGATCGCCACTTTCAGCATTGCTGCCTTCTATCTCATCAGCGCAAGCGTGGTTGGGATCCTGGGTTCAGCAGCGTCCTTCGTGGTGGCAATTGCGCTCACTGCCTTCGAAGCGCTGATCCAGGGGCTGCAGGCATATATCTTCACGCTACTGACCGCGGTCTACATCAGCGGCGCTTTGCGTGCGGAGCACTGAGACGCACGACAGCTACAGGCTCGACTACAACTGAAGATGCCCTACTACCCCAGACCCCAGACCGGCGGAACGACCGCCGGCCAGGCAAAGTAAAGGAAACGACATGTCGCTTCTCGCGGAAGTCACCGGCTCCATCGGTTCGATCGGTTACGGCCTCGCGGCCATTGGCCCCGGCGTGGGCATTGGCATCATCTTCGGCCAAGGTGTGCAGGCAATTGCCCGCCAGCCTGAGGCCTACGGCGTCATTCGCCAGAACATGATCCTGGGCTTCGCCCTTGCAGAGGCACTGGCCCTGATCGGCTTCGTGGCTCCGTTCGTCTACGGCGTCTAATCCCAGCCTCCGCGATTCACGTGCAGGAACCTGAAGGGGTTACATCGTGACAAACATCTTTGCCACAGTGGCAGTGCTCGCCGCAACAGAAGGCGAGGAAATGCCGTCTGTGCTGGCGGTCCCGATCGATGAATTGATCATCGGGCTCATCGCCTTCTTCGTGGTCTTTGGCGTGCTCGCCAAGCTGGCTCTGCCTGCGATCAAGAAGATGCTTGATGAGCGCACTGACACCATTGAGGGCGGAATCCTTCGTGCCGAAGAGGCGCAGTCGCAGGCCCAGTCTGTGCTCGAGGAGTACCGCGAGCAGCTTTCCTCCGCACGTGAGGAAGCTTCCGCGATTCGCACTCAGGCGCAGGCTGATCGCACCGCGATCATCGAAGAGGCTCGTAACGAAGCCCGCACGGCTGCGGCAGCTGTCACAGCGAACGCTGAGGCACAAATTGCAGCCGAGCGCGCCCAGGCCACCGCATCACTGACTCGCCAGGTTGGCGAGTTGGCAGTGGGGCTTGCTGGCAAGGTCGTGGGCACCTCCCTGAGTGAGGACGCTCGCGTTCGCCAGACAGTCGAAGACTTCATCGCTGATCTCGAGCAGCAGGCGGCACGCTGATGCTTGGTGCCAGTCGCGGTTCAATGAACCATCAGGTAGAGGTGCTTGAAGGCCGCCGCAGCAGCGCGGGCTTCGACGTCCTGGCACAGGAGTTGTTCTCTGTCGCTGACCTGTTGGGCCGCGAAAAGCTCCTGCGCAATGCTCTTGCTGACGCCGGTCAGTCTGAGCAGGCACGAGTAGCCCTGGCCACTGAAGTGTTCTCCTCCCGTGTGAGTGAACTGGCGACCCAGGTGCTGGTCGACATCATCGGTGACCGCTGGTCCACTGATGGAGATCTCGTGCTCGCAATCGAGGAGTTGGCAACTCAGGCTGCGTTCGCAGTGGCTGACACCAATGATCAGCTTGACTCAACCGAGGAGGAAATCTTCCTCTTCGGGCGAGCGATCGACGAGTCCTCTACTTTGCAGATGGCATTGACCGACCCCTCCTCCTCTGCACAGACCAAGGCAGCGATCGTTCGCGATCTGCTCGCCGGTCGGGCCACTGCCGCAACCGAGCAGGTGCTTGCGTACACGGTGGGACACCTGCATGGTCGGCGGATCGACTCAGTCATCGAGAATCTCTGTGATCTGGCAGCCCGCCAGCGCCAGCGTGTTGTGGCTGAGGTTCGTGTTGCACGTCCGCTTGATGCCGACCAGACCAGACGGCTCGCCGATGTTCTGAGCCGCATCAACGGACGCACAGTTCGACTCAATGTTGCTGTGGACCCTTCGGTCCTCGGCGGCGTGTACGTAAAGGTCGGCGATGAGGTCATTGATGGCACCATCGCTGCCAAGCTGGAGCAAGCCCGCCGAGTCGTACTCGGTTAATAGACCAAAACCAAGCAGTTCAAGGCGCCTCCCACACACGTGGGTGCGAGAAAGAAAGGTCACCATGACGGAGCTGACGATCCGGCCGGAAGAGATCCGGGATGCGATCGAGCGGAACGTCGCGGCGTACTCGCCCGCAACCGCCCGAGAAGAAGTTGGTCGTGTCATCGAAACCGGTGACGGAATCGCCCGCGTGGAAGGACTCCACTCGGCGATGACCAACGAGTTGCTGGAGTTCGAAGGTGGCCTCCTTGGCCTGGCCTTGAACCTCGACATCCGTGAAATCGGTGTGGTGCTGCTGGGTGATGGCTCCAAGATCGAAGAAGGACAGGCCGTGCGCCGCACCGGCGAGGTCCTGTCTGTTCCGATCGGCGACGGCTTCATGGGTCGCGTGGTTGACCCACTCGGCACTCCCATTGATGGACTTGGCCCGATTGTTGCCGAAGGTCGTCGTGCTCTCGAAGTGCAGGCGCCATCTGTTGTTGAGCGCCAGCCCGTCAAGGAGCCGCTGCTGACCGGCATCAAGGCGATCGACGCC
>DNXA01000135.1 GCA_003506065.1 Actinomycetota bacterium | reverse complement strand
AACCACTCGCAAAGCGATTCTTCGAGCACCCAGACGAACTCGCTGATGCGTTCGGCAAAGCTTGGTTCAAGCTCCTGCATCGCGATATGGGGCCACGCTCGCGGTATCTGGGACCCTGGATTCCAGAGCCGCAGATCTGGCAGGACCCAGTCCCCGCTATTGATCACGAGCTCGTCGGTGACGCCGAGATTGCTGCATTGAAGAGTGCCATCCTGGCTTCAGGGGTGTCGGTGGAGCAGTTGGTGTCCACTGCATGGGCGAATGCGGCAAGCTTCCGTGGCACTGACAAGCGCGGTGGGGCAAATGGTGCGCGGATTCGCCTTGCCCCGCAGAGGGACTGGCCAGTAAACGAACCTGCGGCACTGGCTATTGCACTTTCGACTCTCGCGCGGATCCAGACTGAGTTCAACAATGCTCAGTCCGGGGCTGTTCGCGTTTCGCTGGCTGATGTGATCGTTCTCGGCGGGTGCGCTGCGGTTGAGAAGGCAGCACAGGCTGCCGGCTTTGACATCACAGTGCCGTTCGCCCCAGGCCGCACGGACGCGACGCAGGAGCAGACTGATATCGAGTCATTCGAGGTGCTTGAGCCGACATCTGATGGCTTCCGCAACTACGTGTCGGAAGGCGAGAAACTCGCGCCCGAGACCTTGTTGCTTGATCGCGCGAATCTGCTGACGCTCACTGCGCCGGAGATGACCGTGCTGGTAGGTGGGATGCGGGCACTTGGCGCCAATTCGGGGCAGTCCCGTCTCGGCGTCCTCACGAATCGTCCTGGCGCATTGAGCAACGACTTCTTCGTGAACCTGCTCGATATGAGCACTCAGTGGCAGACCTCGAAGACGGATGTGCACGTGTTCGATGGTGTCGACCGCAAGACCGGAGACGTCAAGTGGAGTGCGACTGCTGTCGATCTGGTCTTCGGCTCTCACTCACAGCTGCGCGCTATCTCGGAGGTCTATGCCTCGTCCGATGCCAAGGAGAAGTTCGTGCGTGATTTCGTCTCGGCTTGGGACAAGGTCATGAATCTGGATCGCTACGACCTGTAGCGCGCTTGATAGTGATGAATTCGCTTCCTGATTCGCCCATGAGCCGTCTGCTCATCGACCATGCGATGCGAGAGGCTTGCAGCTTGGCGAGATCAGCCTTCTCGCCAACGAACATGTCGTCGACGGTTCCAGTCCACAACTCCAGCCAGCGACTGAAGTGCTCTGATGTCAGCGGCGACTTCTGATGAAGCGCAGTGTGCACACGCAGCGCATTGCGCTTGTATATGCCGGCGCGAAATAGAACTGTCTCCCAGAAGTCGCACATGATGGGCAGGTGCGTGGCGAGATCCAAATGAGCGACATCGATGAACACTGGGCCCAGGAGAGAGTCCTGAAAGGCCCGCCCATAGAACGCGACGATGAGATCCGAGATGTCCTGCCGATCGGCGATGTCGTTCATGTTGATGCCAAGGCAGCAGCAGCAACCACAAGCAGGAAGCAGACGAGTTCGATCACGCCGATCGCACCTGGGCGAAGCTGGCGCCGCGGGACGAGGAATGCGCGCACTGCCAGTGCGGTGAACGGCATCGTGAACCACGCCCCGTTGGGCCATCCCCACCAGGCGCCGAGCGCGATCGATGCGAGCAGCGATGCGATGGCAAAGGCTCGAGAAGCGATGGCGTAGCGCCGGTTGTGACGCTCCCTGATCAGCGATTTCACGTGCAGAGTCGAACTGAGGAGCACGAGCGCGCAGACGATGACCAAGATCCATACGTGAACAGGAACGGCAGTGATGCCCGGCGGAGTCCACGTGCGTGTGCCAGCAGCGACAGCCCACGTAACGGCGACCATGCCTGCGCATTCCAGAATGAACACGCCATCGTTGACCAGCGCGCGTTCATCGTTGTGCCGTGCGTAGTGCAGGTTCACTGTGAGCAGCAGGGCGTAGGCCAGTCCGACCCACAGCAGCCATGGCCGTGCGATCACCAAGAGCACTGCTGGAATCAGGGCGATGGCGGCCCAAGTGAAGAACGGTGCGCGGAAACGCTGGGAACGCTTGGCGCGCATAAGTCCAAACGCTGCGTAGGACATCGGATAGGCCGCAATCCACGCAATTGCCAGAAGCGCCAGCAGCGGGTCCCACGTGGACACCGTTGCCCCGAGCGCAAGGGGCAGGGTGAGGAAGGCCCAAGCGCCATGTTGTGGCGGGAAGTATGAACTCTTCCTGCGAGGCCGCACTGACCGGCCGGTGCGTTCGCTCGTATCCGTGTTGTCGCGAGTCATCGCTTGTCTCCTGAGCGTTCGAACTTCACGACGCAGCCGTGGCTGTCGGCGAAGGGCAGAAGTTGGACGCCAGCACCGTCACCACCGAACTCTTCGACCACGGTGGCGATCATGCCTAGGTGCGCCGAACACACGATTCGGCTCTGCTGGCGCGCGATGTCAAGGAAGGGGCAGCGTCGAAGGATGACCCTGTTTGCTCGAGAGTCAGCATCAGGGTCGAAACCGATATCAGTGAGCAACGCGACGGTCTTGTGTCGCGCGGCGGCTGCAGTGCCACGAACTGCGTCGCGGGTGAGCATGCGCCCCCACGAGTGACCAGCTGCGATCGCGTCTGCGTCAGGATCGGTGCTGGAGTGAGCAATCTGCTCTGCAAGCACGAAAGCAAGCGCGGCGTAGTCGCGTACTCGGGCATCTGGTTCCCGCAACTCAGTGCTGGGCGAGTAGCGCCATGCGGGGCGTCCCCGTCCTGCTGGATCGGCCTGGAATCGGGTGGCCAGGCCTCGCTCGACCAAGGCCTCCAAGTGCTCACGCACAGTGTTGGTGTGCTGGCCAAGACTGGTTGCCAGTGTGCTGGCTGTCAGCGGCTCTGCTGCCTGCTGCAGTGATTCCAGGATGCGCGAGCGCGCTGGCGTAAGTGCCTCATGCGCGAGGTCGTGGCGCGCTGGCGCCGGACCGAGTATTTCCACGGAGGTAAGTGTAGTAAATTGGGAGCAAGCTGGCGAGCCAGCCCCGGCACTGATTCGCGAACGACCGATTGGAAGGCACAGCATGATCAGCACCTCGCTTACCTCGCTCGCTCAAGAACAGTTGAAGATCGCCCGGGAGGCCACGAGTGGCAGAAGTGCCCACACTGTGTTTGGCGGACACGATCATGTCCTGCGACAGACGTTGATTGCCTTGGCGGCTGGACACAATCTGGCCGACCATGACAGCCCCGGTGAGGCCACTCTTCAGGTCTTGATCGGAAGAGTGCGCTTGGTTGAGGGCACGAATGCCCAGGAGGGTGTTGTCGGCGACCTGCTTGAGATTCCCGCGGCTCGCCATCGGCTGGAGGCGCTTGAGGACTCAGCGGTGCTGCTGACAGTTGCACAGCCGCACGGGAAGTAGCGCTGCGCTGATGATCAGCAATCAGTTGATGGGCAGTACCTGAATCGCGTACCGCATCTCGTGGGATTTCCCAGGCTCGAGTTGGATCGTCGCATCGCGAAGGTTTCCGCCTTCAACACAGATCATTGATGGCCATTCATCGTCACCGAAGTCGCTCATGCGACTTGCCTTCTCAACCCATGGATTCCACACCACGGTGCTGGCGGAGTGCTGTTTGTCGATGACGACAACTCGGCGAAGGACTTCATCAACGATGCGCACCTGACCTGAGGAGGTATAGATGCGGTCAGTCTCGCCGGTGATCGTCACATCACCGCTTTGCACTTTGACCGTCAGTCCGTCCGGATCGGCCTGATCAAGATAAGTGCATCCGTCGAGTCCTTCCACTGCAATCCTTCGCACATCCCCTACATGGAGGTAGGTATGCAAGGCAGCTTCGTAGGAGAAGGGCTGCTCATCAGTGTTCTCGACAGCCAGAAGCAGCTGCAGGGTACTTCCAAGTCGAATTTCGTAGCGAGCGGAGAACGCGAATGGAAAGTTCTCGTCGTCATTCGCGGATCCGTCGAGTGCGAAGACCGCAAGTGCATCTGCTCCATCCATGCCCTGCTCGATCAGGTTCCAAGTCCTGGTGCGCGCAAAGCCGTGTGCGGGCTCAAATGATCCCGTCTGTCCGGCACCGAACCACGGGAAGATGATTGGCACACCGCCTCTGATCGCCATGCCAGGCTCGAAGCGGGCCAGAGCGCTCAGCCAAATCACTGAGTCCTTGCCTGCGGGCGTCCAAGAGGTCAGATGCGCGCCATGCGCGAACGCCGCACCAGCGCCGCCCACCCCTGACAGCTCAAGAGGTGAGGGAAGGGACGAAGGCGCCACGTCGGTGAACGTACTGCATGCCCCTGGCCAACTACCTTCTTCCCATGGAACAGACTCCACAGCCCCTGCAAGTGTCCGTTGTCGTTCTCGAGCCGCATGCGCTCATCTATTCCACGATCATGCTGATGACCGCCTACGCACTGCTCGACGAGGGCACGGAGCCGCTGCTCGACGG
>DNXA01000268.1 GCA_003506065.1 Actinomycetota bacterium | reverse complement strand
TGAGCAGGCGAATCACCTGATCCTGTGCAATGAGCTTGCCGACCTCGCGGTCGTGACCGCGGTCAGCGCCCACACCGCCGGGCAGGATCTCGATGAGGAGGTCACCGCCGATGCCATTGCCGCCGCCACCACCGATGGTGACGCGCTCATTGCCAAGAGTTGCGCGAGCAACGGCCCAGCCGTTGTTCACTTCGCCGACGACATCCGCGTCCGCAACGAAGACACCATCGAAGAAGACCTCGTTGAACATGGCCTCACCGGTGATTTCGCGAAGCGGACGAACGGAGACTCCAGGGGCATCCATCTTGATGACCATGGCCGTGAGGCCCTTGTGCTTTGGTGCATCAGGATCAGTGCGCACGGTTGCCATGCCGAACTGGCAGTACTGAGCGCCGGAGGTCCAGACCTTCTGACCATCAACGATCCAGCCGCCGTCCACCTTGACGCCCTTGGTTGCAACCGCAGCAGCGTCAGACCCTGCACCTGGCTCGGAGAACAGCTGGCACCACACGGTCTCGCCCAGAAGTGCCGGACGCAGCCAGCGCTCTACCTGCTCCTGTGTTGCCAACTGAGACAAGGTCAAGCCGACCCAGCCAGTGATGCCCATGTTCGGGATCTTGATGTCTGCGAACTCTTCCTCGATTACGAGCTGCTCGATGGCCTTGGCCTCGCGACCCCAGGGCTTGCCCCAGTGCGGCACCAAGTAGCCGGTCTCCAGCAGCACGCGACGACGATCCTCTTCTGCGGCAGCGGTGTAAGCGGCGATCGCGGCCTGTGCCTCAGCACGGAAGGACTCGGCCTCGGGTGGCAACTCAAGTGCGTAGACACGGTGATGGCCACCAGCGCTGAGCTTCGTGAGTTCTTCGGCTGCATCGTCCGAGTTGCCAAACAGCACCGCCAACGCGGCGGCGCGCTTGAAGTACAGATGTGCGTCGTGCTCCCAAGTGAAGCCAATGCCGCCGTGGATCTGGATGTTCTTGCGGGCGTTGAACTCAAAGGCAGGCAGTGCCAGCGCTGCAGCAGATGCAGCCGCCATTGGGCCGTGCTCTGGATCAGTGCCGGTGCGTGCTGCATCCCATGCCAGGGCCGTTGCCATCTCGGTCTGGATGATCATGTTGGCGCAGTGGTGCTTAATGGCCTGGAAGGTCGAGATGGTACGACCGAACTGCTCGCGAATCTTCGCGTACGCCACTGCCGTCTCAGTTGTGACGCGTGCGCCGCCGGCAGCTTCAGCCGATGCAAGAACGCGACCAAGTCGCAGTGCGATGGCCGCACCGTCAACGATCAGGTTCTCGCTGGCAACTTCAACATCGGTCAACTCAACGCGCGCATTGCGACGAGTGGAGTCGATGCTCTTGTTCGGGGTGATGGTGACGCCGATGGCGTTGGCGGGAATGACGATGAGGTCATCACCAACGACCAGGGCAAGATGTGTTGCGAGCTCCGCGGAGGTCACTGAAGCGGCAGTGCCGCTGAGCTTGCCACCAGCGAGAGTCAGTTCGTTGTGCATGCCGATGCCCGCGATTGATGAGCCATCTGCGAAGCCCGGAAGCAATGCCTTGTGATGCACTTCGGTGCCGACTGTGGCGATGGTTGCAGAGGTGACGACGGTCGGAAGGAAGGCGCCCGGGGCAACCGCGCGTCCAAGCTCCTCAACGACGATCGCGAGCTCTTCGAGTCCGAATCCCTGACCGCCGACGCTTTCAGGCAGGTGGATTCCCAGGAGACCGTTATCTCCCAGCGCTGGCCAAAATGGTGGCAGTACCTCTACATCAGCGTCGAGGCTTGCGCGAGCTGCGGCCAGTGCGTCGTGGTCGGCCATCAGTGAGCGAGCGACGTCCGCGAGCGAGCGGTGCTCTTCGGTGAGCGCGAGAGACATGGGTGTTCCTTTCAAATGTTCACAGTCGGAGATGCCGAAAGCCTAGTCGAATTGTCGAACTCTTTAGCCCGAATCGAAGTTCTCGTTGGCGCTCCCGGGCGGCAAAGCACTGGGCGCGACACGGACAGAGTCCATGCCGCGCCCAGGGTGCAGGAGCCAGAGTGTGACCTGAAGATCAGGTGACAGCGCCAGCAATCTTCAGTTCAAGCTGCTTCTCAAGATCGAAACCGAGCTCGGCGAGGATCTCGTCTGTGTGCTCGGCGAACTGCGGTGCACGCGAAAGAGTGGGATTCTCCTCGTCGAAGAGCACCGGCACCGAGATGAGCTCGCGCTCCACGCCTTCAGCGTCCACCACCTTGGAGACCAGGCCATTGGCGCGAAGTGACTCATCCTGGCTGATATCCCAGAAGTCGGCCACGATTGCCCACTGGCCGGTCTGCTTGTTGAGGATCTCAGAGAGCTCAGCACGGGTCTTGGAGGCGAAGAGCTCGGCGACCAGTTGGCGACCTTCGTAGCCGTTCATCACAATCGACTCAGCAGTCAGGAATCGCTCATCGGTCTTCCACTCTGGCTTGTCGAAGACATCGCAGAAGGTTGGCCAGTAGGCCCCTGGCTGCAGCATCGCCAACATGATGAATTTGCCATCGCTGGTGCGGTAGGCACTAGTGAGCGGGTTGCCCGGGGTACCGGCAACTGGCATGGATGGTGGTGGAGTTGCCCCACCAATCAGCATTGCCAGGTTTGAGCCGAAGGAGGTCGACCA
>DNXA01000098.1 GCA_003506065.1 Actinomycetota bacterium | reverse complement strand
CTCAAGCTCTGCTCGCAAGTCGTGCTCGCAAGCGCAGCCTGCGAATTGCCGACGATCAGACTGACATCCGCGGTCATCGGGATGCTCTGACCTTGACTGCTTGCGCAATGAGTTCGCTGGCTCGCGCCTGGAAACTGTGCTCGTCAGCGACCTTTCGAGCAAATGCGAGCCGCGCCTCATAGGGCGGGAAACTGGCATCGCGATCATCGAAGAGTGCGCGCAAGTCAGCGGGCGATTCGTAGGTTCTGACCAAGCCCCCGAACACCTCGTCCAGCCCCAATGCCCGATCACTGATCACCCGCGTTGCAGTAGCAGTGGTATCGAAGAGTCGATTGGAGAGGAACCCGAGCTCGGCCATATGTGCATGATGATCGTTGAGCACTACCTGTGCACCCGCATATGCGGCTGGCAGTTGCTCATTGGCCAGGAACTCACCATTGATGCGCGCTTCCTCGACGTACTTCTGCCAGCCAACTCCGTACAAGGCAAGCGGCAGATCAGCGGCCATGGCATCGCGCACGATCGGTCGGTACTCGCCTCGGGTGGATCCGACGAAGAGCAGTTGCTGGCCCGAATCAGGCACGGCAGCGATTGGGGTGAAGCGTTGCGGATTCGTGGCCTGCAGCAGTGGGATCGCGTCGACGAATCCTGGATGCCAGTGGCGGCTGGCCGCAAAGACCCGGTCGTAGCCAGAGGCTTCCGGCTCGGTCACCAATTCAGGATGCGAGATGACCCAGAGAAACCACGCAGCCCCTGGGCCTTTTCGGGGGGTGATCTCATTGAGTCCACGCAGCACGACGACAACGTCGTCATCCGCACGCTCTTGCGCGTGGGCGCGGTTGCGCGCGATGACCCTCGCGTCCTGGCCTTGGCTATTGAGCGCCGCCACAAGATCGCGAGCAAACCAGGTGTCTCCCCATTGCTCTCCTGCTGCACCAGCAGGTGCAGACGTCACGACAGACCAGCGCAGTTTCCGCCTGCCGAACAGCCTCATGCGCCGCGGGCCCCACGCAGAAATCCCAAGCCCCATGCCCCATGCATGGTGGCGTAGACCACCGGCAGAGCCAGTGCCGCACGCAGTTGCAATCGAGGACGACCAGCGGCACTTGCAATCGAGGCGAGCAGATTGACGAACACGTACCCCACAGGCATCGCCAGGCCCAGCACGGCAAGCCAAGTCGCACCGAACAGCACGCCCAGCACTCCCACGATGAGCCCAAGCGCAACCAGCACGACTGCCAGCGGCGCGGCGAGATAGCGCACAGAGATGGTCTCGGGGTGACGGCGGGCAACCTCGCGGCGCCAGCGACCGTAGTCGTGATACTGGCGTGCCAGGGCTCGCGCGTCGGCCCGTGGTCGATATTCCACCCGCATCTGCGGGGTGAACCACACGACACCGCCCGTCTGGCGAATACGCAGGTTCATCTCCCAGTCCTGTGCCCGCTCCATGCTTTCGTCGTAACCGCCGACGCGCGCAAGTGCGTCCGCGCGGAAGCATCCCAGGTACACCGTCAATGCCGGTCCCGGCTCGCCTCCCACGTGGAACGCAGCACCGCCGACTCCGAAGCGCGAAGTCATTGCCCGCGCCACCGCAGACTCGAAAGGAGTCGATCCCGTGGCATCCATGATGCCGCCGACATTGTCGGCACCGGTTTCGGCCAGCACGCGCACTCCGCACGCGATGTAGTCGTACGGGATCAGCGCGTGACCATCAACGCGGACGACAACATCGCCGGTGGCGCGCTCGATGGCGGCATTCAAAGCCGCGGGAGTTCGGCCACTGGGATTGTCAACCACGTGGACCGATGCAAACTCAGTGGCCAGGGACTGCGCGACCTGCAGAGTGCCGTCCTTTGATGGGCCCACGGCCATCACGACTTCAATCTCACCTGAGTAATCCTGATGCAGAATCTGCACCACCGCCTCGCGCAGATGCCGCTCCTCATTGAGCACCGGCATGATCACACTGACGCGCGGCAGGACCTCAAGTGGAGCCTGAGTCATGCACGCGTCCCGAAGACCTCGTGCTCAATCCTGCCCTCGTAGGTGCGCGTGGTCTTGGTCAGGAAGTGCTCTTCAGCAGCATTGGCAGTATGGCCTTCGCCACGGCGCTCATAGAGGTAGCCAAGACTGTGCGTGCGATAGATCGCGCCGCCGGTATCGCGCACGCGGTTGATGAGCGCGCGATCAACCGACTTCGTCACAGGTCGCCAACCACCGACTGCATCCAGATCGGCACGAGAGATCAGCATCGTCCCGCCAGCAATGAAGGGCGCATAGCTCTCGGCCGCGTACTCGGGTCGAAAGGCCGTCACATTGGCTGTTTCAACGTGAATCCAGTCAAGGGCCTTTCCCACGAGCGTTGCGCCTGAATACATCCGCGCGAGCACCAGATCCCAGATGTGCTCAGCGCCATAGAAATCGTCATCATCCATCTTGGTGATCAGGGCGCCATCGGCGCGCTGGCTCAACTGCTGAAGCGCCGTTCCGAAAACAACGTCGGAGTCGAACTCCACGATCTCCACGTCGCCTGGGATCGAATCGAATCGGTGATGATCAACCTGAACCCCATGCAGGCCAATGAGAATCTGCAGCTTGGGATAGCTAAGCCGGGAGAGTTGTGCAGCGAGATGATCGATGAATCGATCACGGTGCGTCATGACGATCACACTGACCGTGGGCCATGCATCAAGCGCGGCTGCCGGGGAGTGGACACGAAGTGCATGTCGACGGGCATGCACCGACTGGACGAGCCAATCCAGATCGTCCTGCGGAAAGTCCAGGTGGCGCACAAGGATTCCGCAGGCTTCCAACTGCGCCTTCCACCGCGCTGGCAGTTCCACGGGGCACTCGACACCGCCAAGGGCCGACAGGTCCTCGACTTCGGCGGCATTGAGATCCAGCGAGGTCTTCAGATGAATGCCGGCGCCTTCCACGACGAGCTCGCCCGCCTGGAATGAAGCAATGCCGGTATCCCAGGGTCCGGTTGATGCACGTCCCACGGGGCGATGGACCAGAGGATTGACGAACACCGGGTGATCGACTCCATCAACCTGCCATCCGGAACGGCTGTCATCGATCACCACAGTGCGTTGACGTTCAATGGAGTCAACAGACACGAAGGATGAGGCAATCAAGGTGTCACTGCGGCGCAGGTGCAAATTGGCGCGTTCGGTCGGTTGCACCACATCGTGCAGGTCCGCCACAAGCGAGGCGGCCTCGGCAGGCAGCCCAGGCGCAAAGCTCAGCATCGGACCAACCCCAAGCGGCGTCGTCGGCTGCAGCATGCGGGCTGCTGCGGCCAGCAGCAGTGCCGGATCAACTGCCTCCGCAACGACCAGCTCCAGCAGGATCCCCTTGCCATGGCCGTGCAGCCAGACTGAGGAGAGATTCGGCAAGCCCGGAGCGCCGGTCCAGCCCTTTGG
>DNXA01000132.1 GCA_003506065.1 Actinomycetota bacterium | reverse complement strand
GCGTCGACCCTTCCCCTCGAAACCAATAAGGCCTTCACCAGCTTCAGCCAGGGCAAGGGTGACGAGATCGGCATTGGCCAATGCCTTCGCGGTCTCAGCAAGGGTTCTGGCAGGAATGGGTGCTGTTGCAGAGACACCGGAATTCTTCGGGCTCCACGTGAAATTGCGAACAGCTAGGCGGTATCGATCAGTGGCAGCAAGCACGAGTGACTGGCCCTCGATCTCCATCCGGATGCCTGTCAGGGTCGGCAGGGTGTCATCGCGGCCAGCGGCGATTGCCACCTGTGCCACTGCTTCAGCAAACAAAGCGGCATTTATCTCACCTGATGATTGAGGCATTGCAGGAAGTTGGGGGTAATCCTCAACTGGCAGGGTCGGCAAGGTGAAGGAAGAGCGACCGCATGTGATCACAATGCGCGTGCCTTCGCTGGCCAGGGTCACTGGTGCACCTGGAAGTGACCGCGCGATGTCTGCGAGCAAGCGACCAGATACCAACGTGGTTCCCGACTCTTCAACATCAGCGCTCACGAGCACCCGCGCCGAGACTTCATAGTCAAAGCTGCTGAGGGTCAGACCCTCACCATCAGCTGTCAGGACCAGACCAGCGAGCACCGGTAATGAGGGACGAGAGGGCAAGGTCCGGGCAGCCCAAGCCACGGCATCTGCAAGCGTGTCTCGTTCGACTCGGATCTTCACGGTACATCCCCTTTTGACCTCAACGCTGGCAGGTGTGGGGAGGATTGTTGCATCACCTTATGGTTCTTGATTCCATCGATAGGAAGAGAAGTCGTAGTAGTCGTAGGTCCTGTGGATACTGGGGATGAGCACTGTTTCCCGCGGTGAACAGGCGTGGGGTCATCCACGGGCCTTGTGGAGGACCTTGGGATGAGCACTGGTCCTATGTGGATAACCTCGTCGAACACCTCAGTCGTCCACATATGCGTCCACATTGATCCCCAAGTTCGATGGGAATGTTCACCGCCGCAGAAAACTTGTCCACAGGCTATGCACTGGTGGGGATAGGGGACAGTTGTGACACATCGGGGACAGCAATTGGAGAAGATTTTCCACTGGTACTCAGGTTATACACATGTTTTCCCACAGGCTCTATCCACACCTGTGGGAAAGTTGGGGACAGTTGTGACGGATGTGACTGGCGGGGCATTACATCGGTCGTGGCTGCGACTTGATTCGACTGGTCAGATCACTGACTTGATTGAACAGGCTGCGGCGCTCGGCCATCAGCTGACGAATTTTGCGGTCCGCATGCATCACGGTGGTGTGATCGCGACCGCCGAAGGCCTGGCCGATCTTCGGCAGGGAGAGATCAGTGAGCTCACGACACAGGTACATGGCGATCTGGCGAGCCGTGACCAGGACGCGTGAACGGCTGGCTCCACAGAGATCGTCAACCGTCACTCCGAAATAGGAGGCGGTGGCCGCCATGATCTGTGCGGCCGTGATTTCCGGCCCTGCCTCTGAAGGGAACAGATCCTTGAGCACCACCTCGGTGATGGACATGTCCACCGGCTGGCGATTGAGTGATGCGAAGGCTGTGACTCTGATGAGAGCACCCTCGAGCTCGCGGATGTTGCTGGAGACCTTGGAGGCGATGTACTCCAGAACCTCAGGGGGAGCAACCAGCCGTTCCTGAACGCTCTTCTTGCGCAGGATGGCGATGCGCGTTTCAAGGTCTGGCGGCTGGACGTCAGTGATGAGGCCCCACTCGAACCGCGAACGCATGCGATCCTCGAAGTCCTGCAGCAGTTTTGGCGGCAGATCAGAAGTGATCACGATCTGCTTGTTTGCATTGTGCAGTGTGTTGAACGTATGGAAAAACTCTTCCTGCGTCTGGACTTTCCCACTCAGGAACTGAATATCGTCGACAAGCAGCACATCAACATCACGGTACCTGCGCTGAAAGGCGGCAGCCTTGTCGTCACGGATGCTGTTGATGAATTCATTGGTGAACTCTTCAGAGCTGACGTATCGAACGCGCGTGCCCTTGTACAGGGTTCGGGTGTAATGCCCGATGGCATGCAGGAGGTGGGTCTTGCCCAGACCGGAACCGCCGTAGATGAACAGGGGGTTGTAGGCCCTGGCTGGCTGCTCGGCCACTGCAACTGCGGCGGCATGAGCGAAGCGGTTGCTGGATCCGATGACGAAGGTGTCAAAGGTGTACTTGGCATTGAGCCGACCCTCTTCCAACCTGGTCGTCGGCGAACCGGTTCCTGGACGATCGTCGTTGCGGGTTTCAACGAAAGGCTGGGCTACTTGCTCGGTCACAGCGGCGGGAAGCTCGCTGGCGTAGGTCGCGTCGGCAACCGCGTCGGTGACGTCTTCCAGACCGGGGTCGATGGTGGGATCCACTGTGACAGCCAGCCGCACCTCTCGACCCATGGTGGCCGTGAGCGCTTCCACCACCATCGGGCGCAATCGAGTTTCCAGCACATCTTTGGTGAACTCATTGGGCGCTGCGACCAATGCGGTGTCCTCAACCAGACCCAGTGGACGAGTCAGTGCAACGAAGGCGCGCTGCTGAGGAGTGAGGATGCCCTCGGAAAGGGTAGCAAGCACCTCGGGCCAGACTTCGGCCAGATCACGCGTCTCTTCCACTGCTCCCCCTTGGGTCCACGTCATCAGAGTGTGACAGTTGTCCACATGTATTTCCACAGGTGTGGACCTTTACCGTTCCAAGACCTGTGGACGATAGTGACGAAAGCGGAAATTCGCCAAGTTTTCCGGTACCGCACAATCGGGCGGAGCACCCATTTGACCCGAAGGCACCTACGTCCGTACCCTTTGCCAGTTCTAGGGATCCTTTGCGCGTATGGCGCAGATGCCTAGCTTCCCCGTCTACGAACCAGCAGGAGCCAGAACATGAAGCGCACCTTCCAGCCCAATAACCGTCGTCGCGCAAAGACGCACGGCTTTCGGCTTCGGATGCGCACGCGCGCTGGCCGTGCCGTGCTGGCTGCGCGCCGCACCAAGGGCCGCGACCGCCTCTCGGCCTAATGCTTGCCGCACCCTCTCGGCTGCGGCAGTCGGCTGATTTTCAGCAGACCGTCCGGCAGGGTGTTCGCGCCGGCCGCCCACACCTGGTGGTGCACCTGCTGTTCCGCCAGGTTGAAGAACCCGCACGTATAGGTTTCACCGTCGGAGCCCAGGTAGGTGGTTCAGTGACTCGGCATCGCGTTACTCGTCAATTGCGCGCCTTGAGCCAGCCCCTGCTGCGCACCTTGCCCGCCGGCACCAATGTTGTGGTGCGAGCACTTCCCAATGCAGCCACCGTTGGATTCCAGACCCTGGCGGCGGAACTTCCTGAGGCGCTGTCCTCTGCTCTGCGCAAGGCACAGCGATGAAGCAGGTGCTGTGGCTTTGGGATCACACCCTCGGTGGGGCCCTGAAGTATGCGCTGATCGGCCTGATTCGTGCCTATCAAATGACTCTGTCCCCATTGCTCATGCCCAGTTGCCGCTTTCACCCCAGTTGCTCGGCATATGCGCTGGGGTCAGTGCGCACGCATGGAGCCATCAAAGGTTTCGGCCTGGCAGCTTGGCGATTGCTGCGCTGCAACCCATGGAATGGTGGAGGTCTGGACCCCGTGCCTGAGCATGGGCATTGGCGACCAGACATACTTCCAGATGGACGACCCCGCGCGCAGGCGTCCGCACCACTGACGGATCAAGGGAGACCATGTTCATCTTCGATTGGCTGAAGGACGGGGTCAGCTGGGTTCTCGTCCAGATCCACCAATTCCTGAGTCTGTTCATGAACCCCGACAGCGGGTGGACATGGACCTTTGCCATCGTGGGCTTGGTTGTCGTTATTCGTATTCTGCTGATTCCGCTGTTCGTGAAGCAGATCAACTCGCAGCGAAACCTCCAACTCATCCAGCCGCAGATGAAGGAGATTCAAAAGAAGTACGCCGGCGATCGCGAGAAGCAGTCGGCCGAAATGATGAAGCTCTACAAGGAGACTGGCACCAACCCGCTGGCCTCCTGCCTGCCCATTCTCCTGCAGGCGCCCATCTTCTTCGCCCTGTTCAGTGTGCTCAACGGCATCGCCCAGTACAACCCCACCGATGTGACCTACACAGCGCCGGGAGTGTTTGCCTGGAGCCAGTACGCCAATCTCGTGCCGTCCATGCACGACGCCCAGATATTTGGCGTTCCGCTGTATGGCACCTTCATGGACGCCGACGGCACTCCCAATCCCACGGCCACGCACATTCTCTGCGTGGTGCTGATCATCTTGATGACGGCAACGACTTTCCTGACTCAGCGCCAACTGATCGTCAAGAACAGCGCACCGGACAACCCGATGGTCAAGCAGCAGAAGATCCTGCTCTATGTCTTCCCGATCATGTTCATGATCTCGGGCATCAACTTCCCGATCGGTGTGCTCATCTACTGGTTCACCACAAACCTGTGGTCGATGGGCCAGCAGTTCTACGTCATTCGCAATAATCCCCAGCCCGGAACCCCGGCATTTGAAGCCAAGGAAGCACGCGCTGCCGTCAAGGCAAACCGAAAGCTGGGGATCGCCACGCACGAGGTCATTGAGGGAGTCGTGGTCGACGAAACCGTCACGCCACGGGTCCAACCAAAGAAGACCTCTCGAAGCCAACGCAAGCGCAAGTAGGAGTGATGAATGTCTGAAGTGCAAAGTGACAAGCACAGCTTGCTCGACCAAGAAGGCGAAGCCGCCGCCGATTACCTCGAGGGTTTGCTCGACATCGCTGATCTTGATGGAGACATCGACATCGATGTCGAAGGTAGCCGCGCCATGATCTCGATCGTCGAGGCGAAATCTGGTGATTTGTCGGATTTGGTGGGGGACAACGGCGAAGTGCTCGACGCGATTCAGGAACTGACGCGGCTGGCAGCTGCACGTGAAACCGGCGAGCGTTCGCGCCTGATGCTTGACATTGCCGGGTTTCGCGCCCAGCGTCGGGCCGATCTGGTGGGTCTTGCGAAGATTGCCATTGCTGAGGCGCAGCGCACGGCAGCTCCGGTCAGCATGAACCCGATGACTCCATTTGAGCGCAAGATCGTGCACGACGCGGTGGCCGAGGCCGGACTGGTCAGCGCATCTGAGGGCGATGAGCCACAGCGCCGTGTGGTTATTCGCGTGAGCTAACGTTTCACGTGGAACAACCAGAACTTCCAAGCTGGCTGGAACCGCAGCGCTCGGACCTGCAGGCCTACGCAGATCTCTTGGCGACGGTAGGAGTCGATCATGGGTTGATCGGTCCCCGTGAGGTGCCCCGATTGTGGTCGCGTCATCTGCTGAACTCGGCGGTTGTTGCCGATCCTGAAGCTGGCCTCGTATCCGCCGATGCGGCCGTTGCCGATGTTGGCTCTGGTGCCGGGCTTCCGGGATTGGTATGGGCCCTTGCCAGGCCCGATCTTCGGGTGACGTTGATCGAACCCCTCCTGCGCCGAGCGAACTTCCTTCAGGAGGCCATTGTGACCCTTGGCGTATCCGACCGCGTGCTGGTGCTGCGTGACCGTGGTGAGGAGGCCAAGGCCCTGTGGGGATCCTTTGATGTCGTGACTGCTCGTGCGGTTGCGCCATTGGCGAAGCTGCTGGGTTGGACAATCCCGCTGCTGAAGCCTGGTGGCCGATTATTGGCACTCAAGGGTCAGCAGGCAGTTGAGGAATTGCAGGAGGCGCGCGAGGTGATCGCTGGACTCAAGCTCCGCGAGGTTGCCGTGATTCAAGTCGGATCTCCGTGGGTGGATCCTGCAACGACGGTGGTCAGCGCCTATCGCGGTGCGGCACAATGACCACCATGGCTGCCCCGGAACCACCCGTGGACGATGAATCGGCTCTGGGATGGCCTGTTTCACGTGAAACATTCACTGATGCCGACCAGCCGAGCGAAGATCTCGGTTGGCCAGCATGACCCGCGTCATCACCATCGCCAATCAAAAGGGTGGGGTTGGCAAGACCACGAGCGCAGTGAACATCGCTGCGGCCCTGGCAATGGATGGTGCCCGCGTGCTGCTCGTGGACATGGACCCACAGGGCAATGCCTCAACTGCACTGGGTCTTGACCATCGTGAGGGTGTGCCGGGAATCTATGAGGTGCTCAGTGGTGACGCCGCCATGGCAGATGTCGTGCAGGTGTGCCCGGATATCGCCAATCTCTCCGGAGTGCCGGCAACGATCGACCTTGCGGGTGCCGAGATCGAACTCGTTTCCCAGGTGGCACGTGAATATCGACTGGCCCGAGCCCTTGAGGCCTACCTGGCCGAAGCCGATGCCGATGGGCTCAGCGTTGACTACGTCCTGCTGGACTGTCCGCCATCACTTGGACTGCTGACCCTCAATGGCCTGGTTGCCGCCCGCGAGGTGCTGCTGCCCATCCAATGTGAGTACTACGCCCTTGAAGGACTCTCGCAGCTGCTGCGCACCATCGAGATGGTGCGCACGCACCTGAATCCGCAGCTCGAGGTCTCTGCCATCCTGTTGACGATGTATGACGGAAGAACTCGACTTGCCGCACAGGTTGCGGAGGAAGTCCGTACCCACTTCGGCGAACGGGTGCTGAGCACCGTGATCCCCCGCAATGTGCGGGTCTCTGAAGCGCCTTCGTATGCGCAGACCGTGCTGACCTACGATCCATCCTCGCCGGGCGCCCTGACATATCGCCAGGCAGCTGTGGAGCTTGCTCAGATTCGTCCACATACTTATCCGCAGACATAACAGGGCATAACGCCACATATCTACTCATCTATACACCGGAGAACCTATGAGTGAGGCACCAAAGCGAGGGCTCGGGAAGGGCTTGGGTGCGCTGATTCCCACTTCAGGTCCGAGTGTGGCAACCGCCAGTGCTCCAGAGGTGGCAAGTGTCCATGGTTTGCGTTACGCAGAGTTGCCCATTGGCTCCATCAGCCCGAATCCGCGACAGCCCCGGACCGTGTTCGATGAGGAGGCACTCACCGAGCTGGTGAACTCCATTGCCTCGATCGGGCTGCTCCAGCCGGTGGTGGTTCGTCCAGCGGGCACCGGATATGAGCTGGTGGCCGGTGAGCGACGATGGCGGGCAAGTGGCTTGGCTGGTCTGACGGTGATCCCAGCCATCATTCGGCAGACTGGGGATGATGCGCTGCTGCGCGATGCCCTGCTGGAGAATCTGCATCGCGCGAACCTGAATCCACTTGAGGAGGCCGCTGCCTACCAGCAGCTCCTGGAGGATTTCGGCTGCACTCAGGAGGAGCTTGCCGCGCGCATCGGGCGCTCCAGGCCCCAAGTCACCAACACCATGCGCCTGCTGAAATTGCCGCCAGAAGTGCAATTGCGCGTAGCCGCGGGAGTCATCAGTGCCGGCCACGCCCGCGCCTTGCTCTCACTGCAGGACCCTGAGGCGATGAAGGCTCTGGCGGCACGCATCGTTGCCGAGGGCCTGAGTGTGCGCAATGTTGAGGAGATCATCCTCGTGGGTGACACCACAGCACCAAGCAAGCGAAAGCGCGTTCGAGCATCGATCGCGCCGACAGGCGAATTGCGTGCAGACATCTCTGCACGACTCAGCGACAGTCTGGATACGCGGGTGAGCGTGACGGGCCTTGCTTCGAGCAAGTCGCGTGGACGCATTGTGATTGACGTTGCTGACGCTGACGATCTCCGACGAATAGCCGATGCCATCGATAGGGCTTGAGCAAAAGCCCTTCTAATCCAACGGTTATTGCCCGTTGCGCTGGTTAGCCTCGTTCAATGGCGCGCTGAACGAGTTGCAGCGCAGTGTCGCCAAGAGACAGGTCGGCTGCGTGCAAAGCCTGCGGGAACAGTGAAGTCTCAGTCATGCCAGGTGCAGCATTGGTCTCCAGGAACCACGGCGTTCCGGCCGCATCGACGATCACGTCAGTGCGTGACCAGTCGCGCAGCCCCAAAACCTCATGCGCGAGCAGTGCAATGCGCGCGCACTCTGCCGTGATCTCATCGCTCAGCCGAGCCGGGACGAAGAACTCAGTTATGCCCGCGGTGTATCGGGAGTTGTAGTCGTAGATCTCTGCCTCCGGCACGATCTCTACCGCCGGCAGTGCCACCAGACCGTCCTTGGTCTCAAGGACGCTGATCGCAACCTCGGTCCCAGCTATCCACTGCTCCATCATCGCGACCTCGCTGTATGCGAAGGAGCCGACCATCGCCGATGGGAACTCCTCAGCAGACTTCACCAGTGATGCACCGAGTGCGGAACCGCCCTTGGTGGGCTTCACGATCAAGGGCAGTCCGAGGAGTTCGCGGATTCCGCTGAGCACTTCGGCTGCACCAAGCTCGCGGAAGGTTGCATGCGGCAGCGCGACGTAGGCGGGGGTGGCTACACCCGCACGCGCGAGCAGGGTCTTGGCGATCGGCTTGTCAAAGGCCAGTCGCGCAGCCTCGCCGGAAGATCCGACATATGGCAGGCCGAGGGAGGTCAGCACATCGCGAAGCGCGCCATCCTCACCCGCGGCTCCATGCAGGAGGGGAATCACACAGCTGGGTCGATGCTTGCGCAGGTGATCGATGAGCGACAGATCCACATCCGCCTCGCGGACTTCATCGTCCGTGCTGAGTCGAAGCGCCTCAGCAACTCTTCTGCCAGATCGCAGGGAGACATCGCGTTCAGGCGATAGGCCACCGGAGAGCACTAGATACGAAGACATTGATTCGATCCCTTCTCGAAGTGCTCGAAAACCGTTGGTATTACTGGAGATTCGGTGCAGGAACGTTCGAGCCGGGAGAATCAGAGCCGGAGTCGGAGTGCAGCGCGCTGCTGGTCCCGAAGGTCGCCGCAATCTCCAGTTCGCTCTCGATGACACCGGCGAGGCGCCGGACTCCCTCTCGGATTCGATCTGGCTCGGGGTAGCAGTAGGACAGTCGCATGTGCTCGTGACCACTGCCGTCAACGTAGAAGCCCGTGCCTGGGACGTACGCAACAAGTGCGGTCACAGCGCGCGGGAGCATTGCCTTGGCATCCAGCCCGTGCGGCAATGTCACCCATGAATAGAAGCCACCCGCTGGGGTGGTCCAGGTCGTGCCCGGTGGCATCAGCTGCTCCAGCGACTCCAGCAGAGCGTCACGGCGCTCTCGATAGAGCTCGCGATAAGACTTGATCTGCTCGCGCCATGGCTGGGTGGCCAGGTACTCAGAGATCGTCAGTTGGCTGTAGTTCGAGGGGCACAGCACCGCAGATTCCGCGGCGAGCACGAGTTTCTCGCGCACGCCGTGGGGAGCCACGGCCCAGCCCACGCGCAATCCGGAGGCAATGGTCTTTGAGAAGGAGCCCAGATAGATGACTCCTTCCTCATCGTGCGAGCGAATGGCCGCTGGCGGCTCGCCCTCGAAGCCGAGCAGGCCGTAGGGGTCGTCCTCCAACACCAGGATTCCCGTGCGCTGTGCGATGGCGAGCACCTCGGAGCGTCGTTGCTGACCCTGAGTCACGCCAGCTGGGTTGTGGAAGGAGGGAATCGTGTACAGCATCTTGGCCTTGCGACCTTGAGCAGCCAGCGCAGCAATCGCCTCTTCGAGCGCAACCGGATTCAGACCCTCGTCATCCATCGCCACATGGATGACCTCGCACTCATAGGCGCGGAACACTCCCAGTGCCCCGACGTATGAAGGGGCTTCAACGAGCACTACGTCACCTGGATCGCAGAAGACACGAGTGACCAGATCCAGTGCCATCTGTGAGCCGGTCGTCACGACGATGTCATCGGGATGTGCCGAGACCTTGACGTCGGCCATCACCTCAAGAATCTGCTCACGCAGCCCGACATCGCCCTGTCCTGAGCCGTATTGCAGCGCCACGGCGCCACGCTCGCGCAGCAGTTTGCTGACGGTCTCAGCCATCAGGTCCATATTGAGCGCTTGGACGAAAGGCATCCCGCCGGCCAGGGAGACCACTTCGGGGCGTGAGGCAACGGCGAACAGCGCACGGATCTCGGATGCCTGCATCTCGGAGGTGCGCTGGGCGTAGGAATCAACCCACGGGTCTAGTCGGGAACCACTCACAACATCCAACGATACGACCGTTGGCCCGCGACCGACTAAATGGGCAGGCAGAAACGGCTGATTGCCGAGGCCACCCCTGCGGCCACCAGGTCCTGGTGTTCCTCCTGGATCAGCCGGGCTGCGTCCGCAGGATTGGACAAGTAGCCAACATCCACGCGCACTGCAGGCATCCGCGTCATGCGGAGCAGGTCCCAGGTCCGGGCGTGGGATCGGTTGTTGTGCATGCGGGTGCGGGCACACAGTTCCACCTGCAGCTGCTCGGCCAGGGCACGACCCGCGTAGGAGTAGGCCCCATCGTCCGGCTCGCCGAAATAGAAGGTGGCGATGCCATTGGGCAGCGGGCTGCTGACTCGATCGCAGTGGATCGAGACCATCAGATCAGCACTGGTGCGATTGGCAAAGTCGGCACGGGAGGTGTCGTTGGGCAGTGAACTCTCAATGGATCGGGTCAAGAAGACCTGGGTGCCAAGTGCCGCGAGCCGACCTTCAACACGAACTGCGATTGCTCGGGCGATGGCATTGGCCTGTGGATCATCCTCGTCAAAGCCCGGATCAATGACCACGACCTTGTCGGCGATACCTGTTTGGAGCGCGGTGAATGCCACGGGGTCGCGAAGTCGTGCTGCGTTGCCGCCACTGACGGTTCGCACGAGTCTTTCAAATGAGCGGAAGGTTTCAGGCCCGCAGGTGCCATCGGCGTTCTCACCAACACTGCGCTGGAACTCTCGCACAGCCGAATC
>DNXA01000068.1 GCA_003506065.1 Actinomycetota bacterium | reverse complement strand
CCATCAACCCGCTGATCAAGGTGATGAACCTGGTGGCCTTGTTGATTGCTCCTGGCGTCGTGTCCTTGAGCATCGGTTCCTCGGCGAACTCCGGACTGCGTTGGGCCATCTCGCTTGGTGCAGCACTGATCGTCGTCATCGCTGTGGTCATCAGCAAGCGTCGTCCGATCGCGGTGGGCGACGTTGAGGTGGGAGCCCGCATCAACGCATAGTTCACACAAGACGACCCCGCACTCATCGCGAGTGCGGGGTCGTTCTCTTTTCGGTCAGGTCAACACGACGATGCCGAGATCTCGCGCGGCTTGCACGAGTCGACGATCCAGACTCGCGAGGGGCAACTCATGCTTAAGGCACAGCGCGATGTAACTGGCGTCGTAGATGGTGAGTCCAGTCTGGTGCGACAACTTCATCAGCTGATGTCCATTTGGATGCTCGAATTCAATGTGCAGTTCCGTCAGAGTCGTCATGACCGAATCGGCCATCTCACTTGTAAGGCGCTTCCGGGCCTGCCCCATACGAAGTCCGGACGCGATCTCGTAGATCCAGATTGTCGGAGCCAGGGCAGGCTCTTCTTCGATGCGTGCCATCAGTTGACGTGCCGTGGGTGAGTCCTCATCAGGCATGACATACGCAAGTGCAAGTGAGGCGTCCAGGACCATCACGGGTAGCGGCGTCCCTCTTCAATCAATTCCTTGATGGATTCCGGCCCGGGCTCGATCTGCTTGCTCATTTCGCGCAGTGCGGCGAGCGCCGCGCGCGTGCGATCCCGGCGATCCTCGATGCCCGACAAGTAGGCAACTGGCACCCCGCGCTTGGTGATGATGACCTCCTCGCCGGCCGCGACTTTGTCCAAAAGCTCTGAGAGCTTGGTCTTGGCTTCGAACACACCAACGGTCATTGTCATACGAACAGACTAGGTTGTTGGTTAAGTTGAGTCAAGCCCTCAAGGGGGTGCCCGGGATTTGACAGGAGGGTGTGGCTTAACGTCAGACTCCGCACCGACTGAAGGGACCCGGGTGGCCAAGGAAAAAACGCTGGTGATCGTCGAATCACCGGCGAAAGCCAAGAAGATTGCTGGATATCTTGGCGAGGACTACATCGTCATGGCCTCAGTCGGGCATATTCGCGATCTGGCTTCGAAGGCCTCAGACCTGCCTGAGGGTGAGCGCAAGCACTCCTGGTCCAAGCTCGCCGTCAATGTTGATGACGGCTATCGCCCCTATTACATCGTTCATCCGTCCAAGGCCCAGACCATCCGCGACCTCAAGGCCGCGTTGAAGGACGCCAAGGAATTGCTCCTGGCCACTGATGAGGACCGCGAGGGCGAGGCCATCAGTTGGCACCTCCTTGAAGTGCTCAAGCCCAAGGTGCCCGTGCACCGCATGGTCTTCAACGAGATCACGCCGGAGGCAATCCGCGAGGCAGTCGCCAATCCGCGCGAGCTCGACATGCAGTTGGTTGATGCACAGGAGACTCGCCGCATCGTGGATCGCCTGTACGGCTACCCCGTGTCTGAAGTGCTCTGGAAGAAGATCGGTCGCGATGCGAAATCAGCAGGCCGTGTGCAATCGGTGGCTGTGCGTCTGGTTGTCGACCGTGAACGTGAGCGCATCGCCTTCAGTTCTGCTGGTTACTGGGATATCGATGCTGTCTTCTCTCCTGAGGATTTCAAGGCCCGCCTCACCAGCCTTGATGGCACTCGCGTCGCCATTGGCAAGGACTTCGACCAGAACGGTGCACTCAAGTCTCAGGACAAGGTCACCTTGCTCGATGAGGCACGAGCCAGTGCGCTTGCAGCAGGCTTGAAGAGCGCGAGCTTCACTGTGCGCTCTGTTGAGCAGAAGCCATCGCAGCGCAAGCCATCGGCTCCGTTCACGACTTCGACGATGCAGCAGGAGGCCTCCAACCGATTGCGTTGGGGCGGCCAGCGCACCATGCGCATCGCACAGAGCCTGTATGAGAACGGCTACATCACCTATATGCGAACTGACTCTGTCAGTCTCTCGAGCCAGGCATTGAATGCAGCACGAGTTCAGGTCACGGAGCTGTATGGACCGGAGTACGTCGAGGCAACTCCGCGCACCTTCCCCAACAAGTCCAAGAATGCGCAAGAGGCACACGAGGCCATTCGCCCCGCTGGCGATGCCTTCCGCACTCCTGATGAACTGCGCCGCGAACTCAATGCCGATGAATTCGCGCTGTACGACCTGGTCTGGAAGCGCACCGTCGCCTCGCAGATGGTCAATGCTCGGGTCGCCACCACGACAGCCAAGATCATTGGCACAGCAACCGATGGCAGCCTCGCTGAGTTCACGGCATCGGGCACTGTCGTGGTGTTCCCTGGTTTCTACGCTGCGTTGAAGGACGTGCCGGAAGAGGGCAGCGAGAATGAGCATGAACTGCCAGCCCTGACTGAAGGTCAGGTCATTGATGCGCGTGGCCTCAATGCCATTGGCCACACCACGAGCCCACCCGCAAGATTCACTGAAGCCAAGCTCGTGCAGCGTCTGGAAGAACTCGGCATCGGCCGGCCTTCCACCTATGCATCGATCATGACCACGATCTTGGATCGCGGCTATGTATGGAAGAAGGGCTCGGCCCTTGTCCCAAGCTTCATCGCATTCGCTGTGGTGCGCTTGCT
>DNXA01000225.1 GCA_003506065.1 Actinomycetota bacterium | reverse complement strand
ATTGACAACCGGCATGGACCCCGGCAGCCCAAGACAGACCGGGCAGACATGCGTGTTGGCCTCGCCACCAAAGGCAGTCGAGCAGCCGCACCACATCTTTGAGTTGGTGCCAAGTTCCACATGCGTCTCAATGCCGATGATGGGCTCATAGCGACTGAGCGCCTCGTCAAAGGGCAGGTAGACGTCTGATGTCGCACTCATAGCTCTGGAGCCTCCTCAATCAGCAGATGACCCCATTTATCGACCAGCGCCGCCTCCAGCGCACCGCCAGCGAGGTAGAGCCGGTCATCGGCCATGGCCGGGGCCATGATCTGGAAGCCCACCGGCAAGCCGTCCTCGGGGGCAAGGCCAACTGGAAGTGACATGGCGCAAATACCAGCGAGATTGACGGGAATGGTCGCAACGTCGTTCAGATACATCGCGATCGGATCATCGAGCTTCTCCCCCAACTTGAAGGCAGTGGTGGGGTTGGTCGGTGAAACCAGCACATCCACCTTTGCGAACGCTGCGTCGAAGTCGCGCGTGATCAAGGTGCGAACGCGCTGAGCCTGGGCGTAATAAGCGTCGTAGTAGCCGCTGGACAGGGCATACGTGCCCAGGATGATGCGTCGCTTGACCTCTGGACCAAAGCCTGCCTCGCGAGTGATGGCCATGACCTGCTCGACGGAGTTGGTGCCATCGTCACCTGCACGCAGCCCGTAGCGCATGCCATCAAAGCGTGCCAGGTTGCTTGAGGCCTCTGAGGGCAAGATCAGGTAGTAGGCACCCAGTGCATACTCCATATGCGGGCAGGACACCTCGACGACCTCGGCCCCCAAACCCTGAAGGATGTCGAGCGCCTCGGAGTACCGCTGTGCCACCCCAGCCTGATAGCCGTCGCCCCCGAGTTCCTTGACCACCCCGATGCGCATTCCGCGCACATCAGCTCTTCGTGCCGCAGCAACGACATCGGGCACCGGTGCGTTGATGGAAGTCGAATCCATCGGATCATGACCCGCGATCACCGCATGGAGCAGGGCCGTGTCAAGCACGGAGCGCGCACATGGCCCTGGCTGATCAAGGGAGGAGGCGAGTGCGATCTGTCCGTAGCGCGAAACACCGCCATAGGTGGGCTTGACCCCGACCGTTCCCGTCACCGATGCTGGCTGACGAATGGAACCTCCCGTGTCAGTGCCAATGGCCAGGGGCGCTTCGAAGGCGGCCAGAGCTGCGGCGGAGCCTCCACCCGAGCCTCCCGGAATCCGTTCCAGATCCCAAGGGTTGTGCGTTGGCCCGTACGCCGAGTGCTCGGTGGATGAGCCCATGGCGAACTCGTCCATGTTCGTCTTGCCAAGAATCACGATGTCCGAGTCACGCAGGCGTTGAACGACTGTCGAGTCATACGGCGGCCGCCAGCCCTCAAGGATGCGCGAGCCCGCCGTGGTTGGCTCGCCTTTCATCGCCAGGACATCCTTCAGTGCCAGGGGCACCCCAGCCAAGGGTCCCAGCTGCTCGCCGGCAGCAATCCGCTCGTCGATGGCCTTGGCCTGCGCAATCGCCGAGACCTCGGTGATGTGCAGGAAGGCATGCACGCGTTCTTCAACGGCTGCGATGCGTTCAAGATGGGCCTGGGCCACCTCGACAGCAGAGACTTCCTTGCTCGCAATGGCCGCGGCCAGGGTGGTGGCGGACTGCCGGATGAGATCACTCATTGCTATTCCTCATCCAGAATTCTGGGCACACGAAAGCGATCGTCCTGCGATGAAGGTGCACCCGAAAGCGCCTCATCACGGGTCAGGCTCGGCTTGACAACATCGTCACGAAAGACATTGACCATCGCAATGGGATGGGACATGGGCGGAATGTCATCGGCAGCGACCTCGGAAATGCGCGCAACTGCATGGAGGATCACATCGAGTTGCTCTGCGTAGTGATCAAGTTCTGCTTCGGTGAGTTGAAGTCTGGCGAGAGTGCCCAAATGTGCGACATCGGCCCTGCTGATAGACATGGCGCTATTCTATGAACCGCGCTTCATGATCGAAGTGCGGCTTCCAATCCATCGGCAAGCAGCACTGCGAATCGCTCTGGGCCGATGACGGGCACTCCCAGGGATTCGGCCTTGTCCAATTTGGAACCGGCCTTTTCACCGGCCACTAGGACATCCGTGTTCTTGGACACCGAGCCAACGATTTTGCCACCAGCATCAACAACCGCTTGAGCAGCCGAATCTCTGGTGAATCCGTCAATCGAACCGGTGATCACCACGCTCACGCCCGTCAGTGCTCCCTCTGCTCGAGCCTGCTTGGCCTGAGCCAACTGGACTCCGCCACTGCGCCACTTGTCGATGATCTCAAGGTGCCAGTCAACGGCAAACCACTCAGCAACTGCCTCAGCGATCACCCCACCGACTCCTTCAACCGCAGACAGCTCTTCGAGAGAGGCGCCAGCAATCGCATCTATCGAAGCGAACTCATCTGCGAGGGCTTGCGCAGCAGAAGGACCAACATGGCGAATGGAGAGAGCCACGAGCACCCGCCACAACGGTCGCTCACGCGCGACATCGAGTTGCTTCAGGATCACCTTCGCGTTCTCGCTGAGTTGAACGGTTTCCGTGCCGGCATCCCCCGCCTTGACGAAGAACTCGCAACTGGCCAGGGCATCGCCATTGAGCAGGAAGACATCGCCGATGTCGCTGACAATTCCGCAATCGAGCATGGCGGCCGCTGCTTTGGCCCCGAGTCCTTCGATATCCAATGCTCCACGCGAGGAAATATGGATCAGGCGTTCACGCAATTGGGCCGGACAGGATCGCGAATTGGGGCAGCGCAGGTCCTTGTCGCCCTCCTTCTCCGGTGCCAGCACGCTCGCGCACTCGGGGCAGTTCGCTGGCATCTGGAACTCGCGTTCCTTCCCAGTGCGAAGCTCAAGAACGGGTCCAAGTACCTCCGGTATGACGTCCCCGGCCTTGCGCAGGAAGACCATGTCGCCAATGAGCACGCCCTTGCGAGCCACCTCATATCCATTGTGCAAGGTGGCCATGGCCACCGTTGAGCCAGCGACCTTCACCGGCTCCATCACGGCGAACGGAGTCACCCGGCCAGTGCGGCCCACGTTGACTCTAATATCGATCAAGCGCGTGCGAACAATCTCGGGCTGGTACTTGTATGCGATTGCCCACCTCGGCGCCCTGGAGGTTTCACCCAGAGTCCGCTGCAAGGCCAGGTCATCGACTTTGACGACGACACCGTCGATCTCGTGTGCCACCTCATGACGATGCTCGCCGAAGTACCGCACGTACCCCAATACGCCGGCCGCCTCGGCATGGGTCTGGAAGAGTTTGCTTGTCGGCAGCCCCAGTGTCGTGAGCAACTCGTAGGCCTGGCTCTGGTGGGTGATGGCCAGACCATCGACCACACCGACGCCATGCAGGGTCAGGCCCAGTCGAGCCAGTCGATTGGTTGCACGATCGACCTCCGCCTGCAGCCTCTCCACCCGCGCCAACTGCCGCTCGGTCTTGGCCTTGCGCCGAGCCTCGTCAAGCTCGTCTTGGCGCTTGTCCACTCGCTGCCGCAGGCTGCCGGCCGCGGCATTGCGCGGGTTGGCAAGAGGAGCCAATCCCTGGTCGAGCAATTCGGAGTTCAGGGAGTCGAAGTCCGCAATGCTCAGGAACACCTCGCCACGCACCTCAATGAGCGCAGGCATCTCGACTCCCAGCTGTGGTGTCAGCGTCTGTGGAATGGCCGGCACGAACTGGGCATTGAAGGTGACGTCCTCTCCCACGCGCCCATCGCCTCGCGTGGCCAGGCTCCGCAGTCGGCCATGCTCGTACACCGCATCGATGGCCAGCCCGTCGATCTTGAGTTCGCAAAGCAACGAGGGCAAGCCATCGGCAGACTTGCTGAGGCGCTCGAGCCAGGCCTGAAGCTCGGCCTCATCGAAGACGTTGTCCAGGGAGTACATGCGCTGCAGATGCTCAACGGGTGCAAACAGATTGCTGGCTGCGCCGCCAACATCCATCGTCGGCGAGTCCTGGCCCTGCAGGATCGGCCACTGCGTCTCGAGTTGGACCAGTTCAACAAAGAGCCGGTCGTACTCCGCATCATCAATGGTGGGGTCATCACGCAAGTAGTAGGCATTGCGTGCATGCTCAATCTGCTCGACGAGTTCGATCCAGCGTTGATGCACTGAGTCCGGCACCTCAGCCACTGGGCTCCTCCTGTCTCAACACCCGCCCTGCGCGCACACATGCACTGTAGGCCGAACGCACCTGCGACCATCGCGCGCCAGCACAGCCACACGACGGCGTGATCACCACGCTTGCCATGTGCTCAGCATCTTCCATGCCCAGATGATGCGCGAGCGTACGCATCGGTGCGCTCACCATTGCGTCGCTCTTGCGCGCATCAATGTGAGCAAGAGGATTGACACTGCCAGCCCAGATGCCGACGCCGGACTCCCACGCCTCGCCAATGGCATCCTCGTCGATGCCCGCAAGTGTGAGATCGAAGCTCACAAAGCCCGCATTCGCATTCGTAATCACGCGAATTGGAGGCCGAGCGGCGCAGCAATGAACGCCGCTCACAACTTCGGGGACTGCAGTCAGCACCTCGCGCAGCGCATCCTGCGCCACCGGCGGATCAACGGGATCGAACCGTGAAAGTCCGCTCACACTGCCAATGGTTCCGTCCAGCACGGCGTTCAAACCTGGTTCGTCCACTTGCAGAAGGATTGTGGCCATCGGGAACCTGCTCTTGAGTTCTGCGACGTGCGTACGCACCGCCTCGGCGAGCGCACCAGCGAGGTCACGGCAGGCCCCCGCATCCTTCAACAGCCGTTCGCCACCAGCAAGTTCAATGCTCGCTGCCAGCGTCCAGGGTCCAGCGATCTGGGTTTTGAGTGGTCCGCTGTAGTCCTGCCCGAACTCCTCCAGAGCGTCAAGATCTTCGCCAATCCACGAGATCGCCCGCCGCATGAGACGACTCTTGCCATCAGTGATCCGCCAGCCATCGGCAGTGGTCTCCAGTCCAAAGTCCGAGCCGACTGCATGCAGAAGGGCCCCAGTGCGCCCGATGCAATCGCCACCGGGGCCGCGATTGGGCAACTCTGGCACGTGCAGAAAGTCGGGCAGTTCACCAACGAGGATGCGAGCAGCCTCACGGGAATCCTCCCCTGGAAGAGAGCCAATACCCGTCGCTGCTGCAGGTTCCCAGGGGAAGCTCAATTGCTGACAACCCGGCGAGTTCGATCAACAGTTGCCGAGCCAATCACGCGCGTTCCTTCGTACAGCACCACCGCCTGACCCGTGGCAAGGCCGCGAATCGTCTGATGCAATTCCACGATGAGCTCGTCATCGACCATGCGCGCTGTCGCATCCACTGGTTGGCCATGTGCACGGACTTGAGCAGTGCACTGGACAGCATCGGTGGTCAATGGCCTGTTCGTCCATGTCGGTCGAACTGCCGATATCTGATCGATGTCGAGAAGAACCGGCGGACCCACGAACACCTTGCGTGTCTTGACATCGATGTCCACGACATATCTCGGCTTGCCATCAGGCGCCGGCACCTTGAGGTCAAGCCCGCGTCGTTGACCGATCGTGAAGCCAAAAGCCCCGTCGTGCGCGGCCACGACTTCACCTGAGGTCACATCGATGATGTCGCCTGGCTGGTCGCCGAGCTTGCGCCGAAGGAATGCCGCGGTATCACCATCTGGGATGAAGCAGATGTCGTGGCTGT
>DNXA01000216.1 GCA_003506065.1 Actinomycetota bacterium | reverse complement strand
ACAATGCACTCGGGGACTCGATTCATTTGCTTGCCTTTCGATAGTTGGGCTGGTTTGCGAGTCGCGCAGGGACAACTCGCCGGTGAAAGTAGGTCCGGCGTCATGGCTGCTCTTTAGGTCGGTTACGCCCGCCGGAATGAAACGGGAAGCCGCCAGTTGACGCGACTCGCAGAAGATGAGGGTCATGGCTTTGGCTCCCTGTTCAGGAACCGCTGGAGGTAGGTAGGCGTCTGTGGATCGGCCTCAAACGCGATGTTGAGTTTTCCGATGGCCGTGGTGGTTGACCGCATCGCTTCCTCTGCTGACTTGAGTTGCATGGCGAGTCGCTGAATGACTGTTGCGGCATATGTGAATGGCGGTGCGCCGCCGTGCTGCTTGGACCACGCCTCGGGCGTGACAAGAGCAATGCCGTCATCAGTGACTGACCACACGAGTTCCGCACCGCATCCACCACGCCAAGGGCTGTGACTCACCTGCAAGCCGTGCGCAGGCACATGGTCTGCTGCCGGAAGACTCAAGTCGTGACACCGAGGGCAGTCGATGCCGGGGATCAGATCACCGCCGTCCTTTGTGCGCGGGAGCCGGTCGGCAATTGACACGGGGTGAGGTTGTGACCGGATGGGCAGGTCATAGCCCGCGCTCATGGCCCCGTCCTCCGAAGTGGAAGCGGGTTGCTTGTCGCTGCTCTGCGCAGCACGTTCAGCCACTTGGAGATCGGGTCGCCTGTGATCGCGGCCATCGTTCGCGCGTAGGCGAACAAGCGGTCATCAGGTCGCGTGCCATGCACGGTCCACTCGACGTAGCAGTCATGGTCATCGGCGTGGCAGAGGTTCGTTTCACCCGCGCTTGCCATGCCGCAACGGTCGAACGTGATCTTGCGATCGCACAGGCCGCAGTTGTTGCTCATGGCTTGTTCGCCAGTTCGAGGAGGACATCGGCATGGCAGGGCTTGTCGAGTGGGCAGTAGCAAGCGAGGTCGTGACCTTGGAGTAACGGAACTAGATCAGCGCACCGTCTGGCGTCGCTCCTTATCCATTTCTTGTAGCGGCGCACCGCGTTGGCAAGCGCCTCATCCTTTGTTGCAAACGAGGCAATGAATCCGTCGCTAGTGGTGTAGCCGGGGAGCAGGCCTAAGTGGTCACGGTCATCCCAGACGAGCCAGCCTTGCTTGAATCCGTTCATCACGGTGAAGGGATTACCCCACCGCGTCGGTCGTCCGACATAGATCGCACCCTCTGACATACGCCAGCCCTTGACGCGCTTGCGCTGAATTCGCTGCGGATTCACACCACCACCACCCAAGCCGCNNGATTGCGGCGAGGATGAAACCTGAGAAGTCACGGGGGGTCATCGGTTGGCACCGTGGGCGCGTTCCCACTGCTCGGGTGTCAGGAGCGCAATGCCGTCGGGGGTGATTGACACTCTCGCAGTGCCGCCGCAGCCCTCCACCGGATCGGTATGTCTGCCGATTGCGCCGTGAGCCGGAATGCGCCTGACCTGACTGGCCCTCTCGTCGGGGTCGAGATTTGCCCCGCAATGGGGGCAAGTCAGGCCCGGCACGAATGCGTAGCCCTTCTCATCCATTGGGAGCCTTGTCGCGAGTTCAGCGGAATCAATCGTCTTCACCGTCGCCCCTGCCCTTTCGCCATGACCGCGCACAACGNNGGGCGAACAAGCGGCGTAGGCGGGTCATGCGGTCGGCTCCGCTGCGGCAATGGCGGCGGCAAGACGCACTGCGAACGGGTCAATGTCGACGTAGGCCTGATAAGTGACTCGGTCGCGCGCGTAGGCAGAAACGGCTGGCGGTAGATCCCAGTCGCATTCCTCGCGATGAGTACAGGAGGCGTTGTGCGCCTCCCACTCGGCGTCACCCTCTGCCGCAATCTTCCGCAGGCTCTCAGCAATCAACTCTGGAGTGATAATCACTTGTCCCGCCAATCGGAACGCAACCCCGCGAGCACGAACAGCAGCAGCAGAGACAAGCCGACGACCGCGAGCCACGGGGTCATGAGTTGGCCTCACGCTGGATGAGTCCCCAACCGTCAGGCGTGCAGACGAGGGTTAGGCCCGCGCCGCAACCACCGAACCATTCTTTGCAGCGCGAATGATTGCCGCTATGTAGCTCGTTCTCGAATGGATGGGTATTAACCTCAGCGGGCCAAGACAGGCCACACACTGGACAAATAAGCCCCCCGAGTTGCGGGAAGACCCACTCGCCCATGTCGTCCCGATGTGTCGCTTTGATCGTCGTCGTGGCGCTCATCACTTCACCGCCCGCAACCGTGGCGACTCCACCGGATACACGGGCAGCAACACGTCCAGCACGCCGTCAAGGTCAGCAACCTCCGCACGCAACGATGCGAGTTCGACGGCAGCACCAGCGCGGGCAGTCGAGCGACCGATCCAGTAGCACGTTGCGCCGAGGATGGTGAGGAGGAGGACAATGCGGAAGTCGTCGGTCATTGGGTGACCTCGGCATACGACCGGGCATTCATGATCTGCTTCCACTCAAACAGAAATCGCGAACGCTTCCTGTTGTTGCAGGTTTTGCAGAGCGGGATCAGGTTGCCGATCGAAGTGCGACCGCCTCGCGAGATTGGTATGCAGTGGTCAGGGACGATGGACTCCGTAGTGCCGCAGCCAATGCAAGGTGACTGAAGCAGTCGCCGTAGATCCTTGTCCGTGACTACAAATATGCCATTCGCGCGCTTACGAGCTTTGTACTTCCAGCTTGCCTCCCTACCGAGTTCGGTGATGCGTTCCGCGTTTGCCGCTCGCCATGCCGCTACTCGATCAGCGTGCTTAAGGGCTGAAACCCTGACGGCTTCCCTGAACTGCTCGCGGTTGGCTTCGCGCCATCTTGTATTCGTCGCGTTCATGCACGCGCGGCAGTGACTTTGTAGCCCGTCAGCCTTAGTGCGATTGCACTGGAACTCACTTGCGGGCTTTGTAAGATTGCAGGCAGGGCATCTCTTCATGGCTGACTCCTTGAAGTGGTGTCGGACTCAGTCCCGCTGCTTCCTCCGCCAAGATTCGGCAGCGGGACTGAGGTATTCGATTCAGTTGCTCATCCACGCCAGGAGGCATAGGACGCGCCGCACTAGGTGCGACTACCGGCCCTGAGTGAAGGGGAAGCACTCAGGGCCGGAGACAGTGGGGGTTACGCGGCTCGCTCGCCTAGGTATGCGACTCGTGCGACCTGCTCTGCATCACGCGATTCGCGGTACATGTCGGTGAAGGCCTCTAGACGCGCGCCGCGAAAGAGCAGTTCGTCAGCTACGAGACGAGCGAGGGAGTCGCGCTGATCCTTCGCGTCGAGGTATGCGTTGCGGCGGGTGTCGAAGTCGTCGTTCATCGGATCTCCTTGCTCGCGGTTGGAAGGTTGGAAGATTGGTGCCGGACCCTCGGGGGAAGGTCCGGCTTTCCCTACAGTGCGCAGTGGCAACCGACACTGGAGGGAAATTCAATGAGCGATTCAGCAGATCCACAGGACGTCCGCATCGATGTTGAAATGACAATCGACGGATACGGACCATTGACAGTGACCTACGAGGAATACGTCGGCTTCGTCGCTGAGCTAGCGATGGGTACGCAGTTCCTTCAAATACATGCGACTGATCAGAAGGTGCATCAATTCGTTCGACCAACGCAGATGCAGGCATGGCTTGTTGATGCTGAAACCCTGAGCCCAGGCACGCCTGAGGCCAAAGCGATCTGGGAAGTCGGCCCGATGTTTGAATCAGTCGCGAAGAGGCACTAGTCATCGGAGACTCCTAGGCATACGTCCAGCCCGAAGGTCTCCCCTGATCCGTTCCCGCTCTTGCTCTACCGCACGGGTGCGTCGTCGTCGGAGTTGATCACGCACGGCCTCGACGATGCCGATTCCTGCGGAGACGCCGAATGCGATCTGAACAATGAGGCTCATCGGGTGGCCTTGCTGGTGCGGAGTGCGCCAAC
>DNXA01000162.1:264-3766 GCA_003506065.1 Actinomycetota bacterium | reverse complement strand
TGCAACGACCGGTTGAATCCGGTCATGCTCCCTTGGGCAATTGCTGCAGTGCGCGACGTGCCTCACTGGTCGGTGTTCTGGGTCAACTTGCTGCTGGGCTGGACGATTGTGGGATGGATTGTGGCTTTGGTGATGTCGCTTCGTGCGCAGCCGCAGCGAATCGTCGGAACTCTGTAGCAAGCGCTAGTGGGCAGCGATTCTTGCTGATTTGTCCGCTGCCTGCTCGATGGTGGCAAGGTCGTCGTCGTTGTGTGCCGCTGAGACGAACCAAGCCTCATATGCCGAAGGTGGCAGCCACACTCCGTTGTTGAGCATGGCGTGGAAGAACTTGCCGAATACCGCAGTGTCCTGGGTCTTGGCGTCGTCGTAGTTCTTCACTGGCCGGTCGGTGAAGAAGAAGCTGAACAGGTTCCCAGCAATCTGTGTTTGGTGAGCGATGCCGTACTTGGTGAAGGCTGCGCTGACGATGCTTGCAACTTTGGTGGCCGTTGCGTCGAGACGGTTGTAGACCTCTGGGGTGCAGAGCGTGAGGGTGGTGAGCCCAGCGGTGGTGGCGACCGGATTGCCGCTGAGGGTGCCTGCTTGATAGACGGGTCCGGCGGGTGCGAGCAGATCCATGATCGATGCGCTGCCAGCAACTGCTGCCAGCGGCATGCCTCCGCCGATGACCTTGCCGTAGGTGAAGAGGTCCGGAGCCCATTGCTCCAGCTTGCCCTCCTTGCCCCACCAGCCATCGGCCGCGACCCGGAACCCCGTCATCACTTCATCAAGGATGAGCAGCGCGCCGTTCGCCTTGGTCAACTCGCTCAGTCGCTTGTTGAAGCCTGGCGGTGGTGGCACCACGCCCATGTTTGCTGGGATGGCTTCGGTGATGACTGCCGCAATCTCCTGGCCTCGCTGGGCAAAGAGTGATTCGAGTGCGGGGATATCGCCATAGGGCAGAACGACGGTGTCCTGCGCTGAACCTGGCGTGACGCCGGGGGAGTCGGGCAGCCCCAGGGTTGCGACTCCGGAGCCAGCGGCGGCGAGCATCGAATCGGCGTGGCCGTGGTAGCAGCCGGCGAACTTCACAATGACTGAGCGATTGCTTGCAGCTCGCGCGATGCGCAGTGCTGTCATGACCGCTTCGGTGCCGGAGTTGGTGAAGCGGACCTTCTCAATGGCGTCGACGCGATTGACGATTGCTTCTGCGAGTTCAACCTCGGGCGGGCAGGGTGCGCCAAATGAGAAGGAGTCCTTCGCGGTCGCCGTCACTGCTGCAACAACATCTGGGTGCGCATGGCCCAGGATCGCCGGACCCCAAGCGCCGACGAGATCGACGTAGGTCTTGCCTTCCACGTCCGTGATGCGCGAGCCATGAGCCCTTGCAACGTAGGGCGGGGTACCGCCGACCGAACGAAATGCTCGCACTGGCGAGCTGACGCCTCCCGGGATCACGTTCTGGGCGCGGTTGAACCACTCTTGAGAACTTGTCATGGTTTATCGATTCAGAAGGAGGGCAACCTCAGTTGCCCAGTAGGTGGCGATGATGTCGGCGCCTGCGCGCTTGACTGAGGTGAGAGTCTCCAGGATTGCGCGCTCGCGGTCGATCATGCCGGCGGCGGCTGCGGCCTCGATCATGGAGGACTCGCCGGATACGACGTACGCAGCAACGGGAACGTCGACCTCTGCGGCAACACGGGCGATGATGTCGAGATAGGGCAGACCGGGCTTGACCATCACGATGTCTGCACCCTCAGCAACATCGAGGCGCACCTCGCGGATGGCTTCAGTGACATTCGCGGGATCCTGCTGGTAGGAGCGCCGATCACCTTCGAGACTGGATTCCACTGCATCGCGGAAAGGGCCGTAGAAGGCACTGGCGAATTTGGCCGCGTAGGCCAAGAGGATCGTGTCAGTGGAGCCAGCAGATTCAAGCGCTTCGCGCACTGCGCCGACCTGCCCGTCCATCATCCCGCTCAAGCCCAGGATGTCGGCTCCCGCTTCAGCCAGTGTCAGTGACATTCGCTGGTACTGCGCCAGCGTGGCGTCATTGTCGACATTGCCGTGCTCATTGAGCACACCGCAGTGACCATGAGTCGTGAACTCGTCCAGACAAAGATCAGCAATGACAGACATTGCGTCGCCAAGCTCGGCCTTGGTCCAACGAATGGCATTGGACAGGATGCTGTTCGGGGCGCAGGCAGCATCACCGTTGGCATCTTTGGTCGATGGAACGCCAAAGAGCATCACGGCGCCAACGCCTGCATCGGCGGCTTCGTTGACTGCCTTGGCCAATGAGGCTTGCGAATGCTGCATCACGCCAGGCATCGACCCAATGGCAATCGGCTCGGTCGCGCCCTCGCGAATGAACATCGGAAGAATCAGGTTGCCTGGATCCAGGTGCACCTGGCGAACGAGCTTGCGCAATCCGTCAGTGCGACGAAGCCGCCGAGGTCGCTCGTTGAGGTTCATGATGCAGGCGAGCCTAGACCCCGGGGATCGTTGGCAATTCGGATCGGGGGTTGGGGCAGCAGGTGCCTGAACACAGATTGACGAGGTCAGTTCGTGTGGGTTCACCGAGACGGGCGTCCTCGATGACATCGGCCAGCGCGCTGACAAATGCAGGCGAAGCACCAGGAGTGGGGATGCGGATGCACGCGAGGTTGAGCTCTTCAGCAGTTGCCATGGCCTCGGTGTCCAGATCCCAGACCACCTCCATGTGATCGCTCACGAAGCCGATCGGCACGAGCACGACAGCGGTCGTCTGGCCTACGGCGGCCACCTCGCGCAGGGCGTCGTTCACATCCGGCTCAAGCCACGGAGTCTCTGGTGCACCACTGCGGGATTGAAAGACGAGTCGGCTGCGCGGGTGCAATCCCGTGGCGATGCCGACGACGCGCATGACCTCTGCCACGACCGACTCGTGCTCTTGCAGATACAGGCCGGGGGATTGATGTGGCTCCGGCCCAGATGACTGTGCGCCCGCAGTGGGGAGCGAATGAGTGGTGAACAGAACCTCGATGGCGTCCTCGAGGTGGTTGTCACTGACCAGATAGACGAGTGCATTGGACAGCACCTCAATGACATGAGCCGTGAAGCCATGCCGATTGCTGTAAGGGAAGGCCATGTCAATGGAGATCTGGGGGGCATCTGCCTCTTCCAGAGCTGCGGCGATGTTCTCGCGGTACTGCCGGCAACCGCTGTACGACGGGTATGCACTCGTCGCGATGGCGAGCACCTTCGAATGACCATCCTCATCAAGGGTGCGAATGGCCTCGGTGAAATCCGGATCCCAATTGCGGTTGCCCCAGTAGATAGGCAGGTCAATGCCTCGGTCCATCAGTTCGTGATGCAAGGCGTTCATCAATTCGCGGTTCTGCTGGTTGATGGGACTCACGCCGCCGAACCGGAGGTAGCGCTCACTGACTTCCGCGAGTCGCTCGCGTGGAATGGCGCGCCCTTCCGTCACCCGCTCAAGGAAGGGGATGACGTCATCTGGTCCCTCGGGACCGCCGAACGA
>DNXA01000162.1:0-228 GCA_003506065.1 Actinomycetota bacterium | reverse complement strand
TGTCGACGATCTCGTCGAGATCATCTGATTCCAGCGCCAGCACCCACTCATAGTCACCGAGCGCGAACGCAGCGACGGTGTTCGACTGAATGCCTGCGTAGTCGCGTCCCATCACTCCATGCTCGAACAGCATCTCGCGGCGCTCCTCTTCAGGCAGGAGATACCACTCGTAGGAGCGCACGAAGGGATACACCGACACCCACTCCTTGGGCTCCTTGCCGAGCATGA
>DNXA01000024.1:2009-5049 GCA_003506065.1 Actinomycetota bacterium | reverse complement strand
CGCAGTGAGCGGGTAGGGGCCAACTTGATCTGGTGTCCATGAGATGGCTGCCACTGCCGTTGCCGGATCGGACGATGCCTGCAGGAAGCCAGTTCCAAGAATCGCACCCTGCGGATTGCGCAGGGTGACCGAACCTTGAGGAGCGACTTCGCCAGCAAGTGCCTGGACGAAGGCGAGGGTGGTCGCTGCCGAGACTCCCAATTGCAACTGCCCCGGTGCGTGCACTGATGTCATGGTGGGAGTTGGGGCAACTGCGATTTGGGTGCGTACGGAGTTGGTGCTGGTCGCAATGGTCCAGACGCCGGCCGTGGTCGGCGTCCACTGGACCGTTGCCTGGCCCTTGCTGTCCAGAGTCGCCGAGAGATTCAGGCTCGCGCCAGGGGCACTGGCGGTCAGGGCCACTGCTGTATGGCCCGATTCAGGAAAGGACAGCTTGAGTGCCTGGGCAGTGCCAGCCATGCCGCTGGGTGTGGCCAGGTAGCCGGAGCTCGGCTGGCTCGCTGCGACCGCAAGCGGGCAAAGAACCAGCGCGGCTGCAGTGAGGCCTATCGCGGCAAGAGGTCTACGGCGCTTGGACGCATTCACAAGGGGCGACCCTAGCGATCAAGAGGGCAATGAGAGGGCGGAGGTCGACAATTGCCTGACCTCCGCCCTGCTTGGTTCTATTGCTTCTGCTTCGGCGGTGCAGTGATGGTGATGGTGTAGGTCTCTGAGCCTGGGGTCAGGCTCGCGTTGCCCGCAGTGAAGGCCGTGACCTGGCACTGCCCCGGGCTCAGCGTGGTGAGCACTGAACCGTTGATGACACATGGCCCCTGCTCGCTGAACAGCACCGTGGTGTTCGACGTAGTAGTCGCGGCCAAGGTCACTGTTGCGCCCTGTGCCATCACAATCGGCGCTGCGATCGACCATGCTGGTTGCGATGGTGGATCAACAGTGATGTTGTCGGCAACGCGCGGACCTTGAATATTCACGACCTGCGAGTTCGTGCCGCTCTGCTGGCTCAGCTGATTGGGCTGAGGATTTCCGGTGTAACTCACTGAAATTGTGTGGACCCCTGACGAAGGCGGCGTCCACTGGTAGTTGGCGACTCCGTTGACCGTAGGAATCGACCCGCTGATACCAGTGCCATCCAGGGCGAAGGCAACTGAGCCATCAGGCAGGCCAGCGCCAAGAATGGCGCTGATCACAGTTGTCGTTCCTGAGTACATGGTTGCTGGCCACCGCAGCGCAACAGTGGTGCGAGCTGTGGTTACAAACGGTTGAGAGATCGGGCTGGTCGAGGCCGTGTAGTTGCCGTTGTTCGGCTGGAAGCTGGCTTGAATGGGCGTGGCACCAGCGCCTGAAGGAGTCCAGGGCAGCGTCACGGTTGAGGTTCCGGCACCAAAGTTGCCGGTCAAGGGCTGGGTCGTGATGCCATTGCCACCAACTGTTGCGAGGTAGACGCTGCCGGTTGGAGCAAGGCTTCCGATGGGTGCCACGACCGCGCCAGCAATGTTGTTCGTGACTCCCGATTGCACGGACTGCTGGGCGAGCGCCACTGTGTACGTGGGCATCGGCACAACGGTGATGGTCGTTGAGCCGGTTGAAGCAGCTGACCCGAGGCCGGCAATGGTCCAAGCACCAGCGCTGGTGTTAGTCCACGCCGCCGAGGCCCACCCCTGTGCATTCACGACGGCCTGAATGGTCGTGGCGATTGGGCCGGAGGTCAGGCCGATGGTGATGGTCTGCCCGGCAAGTCCGGAAACCTGGACTGCAATGTTCTCGGCGACACCCACCATGCCATTCGGGGCGTAGATCGCACCCTTGGATGCTGCATCGGCGGCGCTGCCAAATGCGGCGGAGGAGCCGAAGGCGAGGCCTAGTGCCAGTGTCGCGGTTGCCACACGGCGGGTCGTGCGCGTACGGCGCGCAGATGTCAACATTCCAACCTCCTTGATGGTTTGGACGACAGGCTACTTGTCAGCAGGCGGATATTGCCGCTCATCGTGCTTGCGCTAGCCCTCTGCGACGCTTGGTTAGCATTGGCGACATGTGGCAACGCGCGTCTTCGCAGGATGCAAGCGGATTTGAGCCAGGGCGCGAGGCCGGACACGCGTGCTGACCGCGCTAAAGCGGCAGCATGCGCTCATCTGGGCCTTTGCCAACCGTGACTTCGCCACTCGTTATCGCTCCAGCGTCCTTGGCTGGTCCTGGTCGCTCGTGCAACCCCTGGCGATCCTGCTCATCTATGCCGCGGTCTTCAGCCTCGTCTTTCGAGTCAAAGCCCCGCCGATGGGCAATGGTGAGACTTCGTACGCGGCCTTCCTCTTTACGGGAATGGTGACCTGGAACCTCTTCTCCAGCCTGTTGACCCTGTCAATGACCCAGTTGAAGAGCAATGGCGAACTGCTGAAGAAGGTGCAGTTTCCGGCCTGGGCCCCGGTGCTCGGTGCGAGCATTGTTCAGTTGATCCAGGTGGTGCTTGAGCTCTTCGTGCTGATTGTGATGTTCCTGATCCTGGGCAATGTCGGATTCACCTGGCTGTGGGCCATTCCGATCCTGATTGGCACCGCACTGTTTGCTCAGGGTGTCGGTTTGATGCTCTCGATCATGAATGCTCGGTTCGGTGACGTGATGTACATCGTCGCTGTAGTGCTTGGGGCTCTGTACTTCCTCACCCCCGTGCTGTATCCGATGAGTCTGGTTGAGTCGAGCAGTGAGGCTCTGGCCTGGATCGTGAANNTGCTCGTTGGCGGCTTCCTCACCTTCTGGGCCGGGTTTGCCATCTTCAATCGCTTCAGTGAGGACATTGGAGAACTGCTGTGAGCGAGATTGCAGTAGGTATCCAGGATGTCGGCAAGCGCTTCATGCGCAGTGCCGAAAGACGAAACTCCATCAAGGAGCGCATTGTCCGTGGCCGAGCGCGCCGAGCTGAGGATTTCTGGGCGGTGCGCAATGTCAGCCTCGATATTCCCAAGGGCAGCGTCTACGGACTCATCGGTCACAACGGCTCCGGAAAATCGACCCTGCTGAAGATGATCGGTGGCATCTATCGCCCAAC
>DNXA01000024.1:0-1965 GCA_003506065.1 Actinomycetota bacterium | reverse complement strand
GCCGACGAGATCATTGATTTCTCTGGACTCCGCGAGTTCATCGATGATCCGGTCAAGCATTACTCAAGTGGCATGTATGTGCGGCTCGGATTTGCTGTGGCGGTGCACATGAAGCCTGATGTCCTGCTGGTTGATGAGGTACTGGCTGTTGGCGATGAGGAGTTTCAACGCAAGTGCTTCGACCACCTCTACGCACTGCGCCGGGCGGGCAAGACGATCATCGTGGTCAGCCATGGCCTTGGCCAGTTGGAAGCGCTGTGTGACGAGGTCGCTTGGTTGGAGCGTGGAAATCTGTTGGAGGTTGGCGAGCCAACCGATGTAGTGGCCAGCTATCTCAAGAAGGTCAATGCTGACGAGTCTGCTCGATCGCCCATGGCAACAGCGTTGCGACCCAAGGACCATGAAGGCGGAGTGAAGTCCGCGCTTCGGGTCACCAGTGTCCAGATCACCAACAGTGACGGCGTGCCGTTGAACCACGCCGAGACCGGAACGACCTTCACGGTGAAGGTTGGCATCACGATGACGGAGCCGGTGCTTGGTCCGAATGTTCGTATTGCGCTGCAGCACGAGACCGGTCCGCTCGTTGCCATGATCAGCAACCACCGTCTGGGCTTTGACTTCAGTTACGTCGATGGTGACAAGACAGTTGAGATCGATCTCTTGAGGAACCCGCTCCTGCCTGGGCGCTATCGGGTGCATGTGGATGTCTTTGACCACACCGGCTCCAAGCTGCTCGATTCCTGGAATGACGCGGCTGAGTTCCCGGTGCGCAGCGCATCAGGTGAGATCGGCCAGGGTTTCGTTCAGCTTCCGGCCGAATACCGATTGACATAGCCGTGCCGAGTGAACGCAATCTGCTCATTCGAGCCAAGCGCAGAGCAGGGCGGGTCAAGCGCTGGTTGAAGCGCAAGGTGTATGAGCGCAATATAGGCAGGCAGTACAAGCGTTGGCTTGCCGAGGCAGNNCAGCAGGCAGGCAACTGGCAGTTGGTGGTCGCCAATGACGGATCGACGAAGACTGAGATTGTTGAATACCTTGCAGCCTTTGCCGAACTCCACAGCGCGGATGCGCGTGTGTGCGTGACGGCCAAGGAGAACGGTGGCATCTCGTCAGCGCTCAACCTGGCGTTGAGTCACGCCACGGGCGAGTACGTGGGCATGCTTGATCACGATGACTTGCTTGACCCGCGATGCATCGAGAGTTTCAGTGCGGTCATTGAAGAACACGCGCACCCGGATGCTGTCTATTCCGATGAGGACAAGGTCAGTCCGAGCGGGGAGCATTTCGAGCTGTACTGCAAGCCATCGTTCTCACCAGAACTCTTGCTGACACAGATGTACCTGTGTCATTTCACTGTCTTCAAGCGAGAGCATGTAAACGAAGCAGGCGGTCTGCGCACATCGATGGACGGCGCGCAGGATTTCGATCTCGCCCTGCGGCTGCTGCCAAGGCTCCATTCGGTCGTGCGGATTCCGCACCCGCTGTATCACTGGAGGGCGTGGAGTGAATCAACAGCGCTGACCATCGATGCAAAGCCCTGGGCCCAGCTGGCTGCAGCACGTGCTCAACAGGAGCATCTTGACCGAGCCTTCGGTGGCGGCACAGTGATTCCGAGTCCAACTCAGGGCTTGAATGAGGTACACCCGATTCTCGTTGGTGCTCCTAGGGTTTCAGTCATCATTCCCACAATCGGTACCCGCAACGTCGCAGGCGACGGACGCTTCGTCGATGACGCCGTGCTATCGCTCATTCGGCTTGAGCAGGTCGTCGACCTTGAGATCATCATTGTCACAACGGGCGCAATCCCCGATGTCCATGTGTCTGATGTTGGTCGACACTCCGTCAACCATGTGGTCTACGAGGCATCAGCATTCAACTTCTCTGATGCCATCAACACCGGTCGTCGTGTCGCAACGGGTCAGTACCTCCTGCTGCTGAATGACGACACGACAGTTGCCGAGCCCA
>DNXA01000002.1:1146-2915 GCA_003506065.1 Actinomycetota bacterium | reverse complement strand
CCGGCATTGAAGCCGAACCAGCCAACCCACAGCAAGGCCGCACCGATCATGACCAGCGTGAGGTTATGCGGACGCATAGGCGACTTGGGCCAGCCAATTCGCTTGCCGAGCACGATGCACAGCGCGAGTCCGGCGACACCGGCGTTGATATGGACCGCAGTACCTCCGGCGAAGTCGATCACGCCGTACTTGTAGATCCAGCCGCCATTGTCACCAGCAAGGTTGAATACCCAGTGAGCAACCGGGAAGTAGACCAACGTGGCCCAGATGCCAGCGAAGATGAGCCAGGCGGCAAACTTCATGCGATCGGCTACAGCACCGGCGATGAGACCGACGGTGATGCAGGCGAACATTGCCTGGAAGGCAACGAAGGCCATGGCAGGCACACCCGCTTCGGGGTTGTCAGCCATCAGACCCTGAAGGCCCCAGTACTGAGTGATGTTGCCAAGCCAGCCATGCTGGCCATAAGAGTCACCGAAGGACATGGAGTAGCCGTAGAGCACCCACAGGACACCGACGATGAACAGTGCACCCATCACCATCATGAGCATGTTGAGGACGGACTTCATGCGGACCATGCCGCCATAGAAGAAGGCCAGCCCAGGGATCATGAGCAACACCAGCGCTGAACTGGTGAGCAGCCAGGCAGTGTTGCCTGTATTCAAAGCCGAATCCATTCCAGTCTCCTTTCGAACCTCAAAGTGTTCGGTCGCGTAATCGACGACTGGAGGGTCTCGGTTGGAGGTTTCCCTTGGGCGCGCAGATGATTACCGTCCTGTCACAAATACGGCGTCCAAGTAACGGATGTGTTAACGCAAAGGATTCAAACGGACAATTACTTGGCGAACTCCGCCAAAGTTGCCATCATCATCGTGGACCACATCTCGGCAAGACTGTCGCGCTTCTCATCGGAGAGCTCCTGATATGACATCGCGGTCACGCCGAGCACCAGGCCAAGGGCGATAACGGACATTGTCGCAGCCTCATCACGCGTGAAGACTGCGCCCTTGTAAGCCATCAGGACGTTGGCGAACTCCTCAACCAACTGCAGGCGGATCTTCTCGATGCGCCGGGCCACGCCCGGGTTGATCCGCGCGTGAGACAGCGCCTCCAGGCGCGCCCATCTGATGTCATCGCGGTCTCGGCGGAAGATCTGTCGCGCCTGGTCGCGGATTGCGATGCGCAACTCGGCGGGATCGGTTGGGAAGTCCGCCATGCCTGCAAGATCCTCGGCTACCAATCCGCGGTAGATCCGGCCATAGCCCTCCGCGATCAGATCCTCACGATCATCGAAGTACTTGTAGATCAGGGCCGCACTGACCTTGGCTTCCTTGCAGATTTCGGCCACGCGAACTTCGCGGCCTGCCCTCAGCGCAACCTCCGTTGCCATCAGCAGGCGCTCGCGGCCATTTGGCGCGTCAGCGATCGCAGATTCACCCACTGACTATCGCCTCCACAAACGCACGGGCATCAAATGGGGCCAGATCATCAGGTCCTTCGCCAAGCCCGACCAACTTCACTGGAACGCCCAATTCACGCTGAACAGCGATCACGATACCGCCGCGCGCTGTTCCGTCGAGCTTGGTCAGCACAACTCCGGTGATCTCCACCACCTCAGCGAAGACCCGAGCCTGCACGAGACCGTTCTGGCCAGTGGTGGCATCGAGCACGAGCAGCACCTCATCGACCGGGGATTGCTTCTCGATCACGCGCTTGACCTTGCCCAGTTCATCCATGAGTCCGGTCTTGGTGTGCAATCGTCCGGCAGT